>NZ_JAVFVX010000550.1:0-285 GCF_033441795.1 Streptomyces sp. ADMS
CGTCGCCGACCGAGGGGCCCCCGACGGTGCGGGTCCACGCCGCCCTCGCCCGCAGCACACCGCGACCGGCCGCACGGCCCTCGGAACGCCCAGGCTCTGCCTCCACGCCATCAGCCGCGCGATCGCCCTCGCGCACCCACGGCTGAACCGTCCTCCCCCACCAACCCAGTCCATCCGACTGCCCTCACCTCTGGAACGCACCGTGGACAACACCCCCATCTCCGACGCCTTGGCCCTGCGCGCCACGGCCTCCGCCTTCGACGCCCAGCGCGGCAAGCTGCCGGT
>NZ_JAVFVX010000551.1:0-285 GCF_033441795.1 Streptomyces sp. ADMS
CGTCGCCGACCGAGGGGCCCCCGACGGTGCGGGTCCACGCCGCCCTCGCCCGCAGTACACCCCGCCCGGCCGCACGGCCCTCGCAACGCGCAGGCCCTGCCCCCACGCCATCAGCCGCGCGACCGCCCTCGCGCACCCACGGCTGAACCGTCCTCCCCCACCAACCCAGCCCATCTGGCTGCCCTCACCTCTGGAACGCACCGTGGACAACACCCCCATCTCCGACGCCCTGGCCCTGCGCGCCACGGCCTCCGCCTTCGACGCCCAGCGCGGCAAGCTGCCGGT
>NZ_JAVFVX010000552.1:0-285 GCF_033441795.1 Streptomyces sp. ADMS
GGCGCGCTGTAGCTGAAGGCGGGACGGCCGGTGCGCTCGGCGAACCGCTGCACCAGCTCCGGCCTCAGGACCCCGGGACCGGAGGTCAGGAACAGGACCGGTTGCACGAGGCGGGCTGAGCGCATCCCCGGTTCCAGGCTCAGCAGTGCCAGGAACTCGTCGTCGGACACTTCGATCGGAGGCCCGCCGGGCAGGTGCAGGACCACGTTCCCGGCCTGGTTCACATGAACCAGGTTCAGGAGGGGGTCGGGCAGATCCGGTCCGACCCATTCCGGCTGGACCTGT
>NZ_JAVFVX010000553.1:0-284 GCF_033441795.1 Streptomyces sp. ADMS
CCACCCCCGTCGGACCCGAACAACTCGCCGAACTCCGCACGTTGAACGAGATCGTGAACTTCGTGCTCAGCCTCGGTGGTTCGAGCAGCGCCGCTCCGCACACTCGGGTTTCGGTCGCCGCCGCACCCGCAGCCCCCCGGGCCGTGCTCGGCGCGAAGGACGTGGCGGACGTGCTGCTCGGTGTCGTGTCGGACAGGACGGGCTACCCGGCGGAGACGCTGGACCTGGACATGGACGTCGAGGCCGACCTCGGCATCGACTCCATCAAACGCGTCGAAATCATG
>NZ_JAVFVX010000554.1:0-283 GCF_033441795.1 Streptomyces sp. ADMS
ATCCGCCGGGCCAGCTCCGGTTTGGTGGCCACCGCGCTCGCGCGTTCGGGCGGGATACCCTGCTCGGCGCAGCGGCGTTCGTGCTCCGCGGTGATGCCGGCCCAGCCCTTGCCGAGGTAGAGCTCGCTGTCGATCAGGGTGCGGCCCTTACCGGATCCGTACGACAGGTGCACGCTGACCTGGGCGTTCTCGACCCTGCCCGCGGTGCCGGTGTACTGACGCTGGACACCGGCGGTCTTGGTGCCCTTCTTGATGTCGCCGGTCTCGTCCGCGATCAGCACCG
>NZ_JAVFVX010000555.1:0-283 GCF_033441795.1 Streptomyces sp. ADMS
ATGACCTGCAGATTCCGGCGCCTTGATCCGCTACACCACTTGGCCGGACGCCACCTCCCGCTGAGGATCACCTTGCGCAGGGCGACGTTGTTGTTGAGGTTGGTCTCCTGGAGGCGCTTCTCCGGGTTGGCGATGACCTGGATGCAGTTCGTGCCGTTCGGGAGGCCGGTGATGTCGAAGAACTGACCCGGCGGTACCGGGTGTACGTGTCGCCGGAGCCCACGTCCGGGACCTCACGCACCGACAGGGAGTTCTTCTCGCCGCACGCGGTCGACAGATCGGT
>NZ_JAVFVX010000556.1:0-283 GCF_033441795.1 Streptomyces sp. ADMS
ATCCGCCGGGCCAGCTCCGGTTTGGTGGCCACCGCGCTCGCGCGTTCGGGCGGGACGCCCTGCTCGGCGCAGCGGCGTTCGTGCTCCGCGGTGGTGCCGGCCCAGTTCCTGCCGAGGTAGAACTCGGCGTCGATCAGAGTGCGACCCCGGCGGGATCCATACGACAGGTGCACGCTGACCTGGGCGTTCTCGATTCTGCCCGCAGTTCCGGTGTACTGCCGCTGCACCCCGGCGGTCTTGGTGCCCTTCTTGATGTCGCCGGTCTCGTCCGCGATCAGCACCG
>NZ_JAVFVX010000557.1:0-282 GCF_033441795.1 Streptomyces sp. ADMS
CGTCCTCCAGCGCCTCCCAGGCCGTCTCCAGGAACAACCGGTGCTGCGGGTCCATCACTTCGGCTTCACGCGGCGTGTAGCCGAAGAAGCCCGCGTCGAAGAGGTCCAGGCCGTCGAACCAGGGACCCGTCCTGACGTGGTCGGGCTGGTTGTACACCTCGGGGGCGACTCCGGCCGAGGCGAGCTGCTCGTCGCTCAAGGACACCACCGACTCGACACCGTCCCGCAGGTTCCGCCAAAACTCCCCCACATCCCCCGCACCCGGGAAACGCCCCGCCATCC
>NZ_JAVFVX010000558.1:0-282 GCF_033441795.1 Streptomyces sp. ADMS
GGACGCCGTACGAGGACCAGTTCGCTTACCTGTCGCGCACCGAACGCCTCGCGCCCGGGCAGGTACAGGAGTTGGTGGAAGCGTTGGGCCCGCTACAGGCCGGCCCCAGCCCGACCACGCCGGTGCTGCCGGCCCGGCCGCGCCGCAGCGCGCTGGGCAAGGCCCCCAAGACGGTCAGGGCCAAGGCAGGAGCGATGCTTCGCATCTCCACCACCGGGCTGCCATCACAACTGATCGCGGCGCTCAAGCACGCCGCGTCCTTCCACAACCCCGAGTTCTACC
>NZ_JAVFVX010000559.1:0-282 GCF_033441795.1 Streptomyces sp. ADMS
GGACGCCGTACGAGGACCAGTTCGCTTACCTGTCGCGCACCGAACGCCTCGCG
Organism: Streptomyces sp. ADMS; assembly: GCF_033441795.1. Taxonomy (NCBI): domain Bacteria; kingdom Bacillati; phylum Actinomycetota; class Actinomycetes; order Kitasatosporales; family Streptomycetaceae; genus Streptomyces; species Streptomyces sp. ADMS. The sequence continues at coordinate 54 of NZ_JAVFVX010000559.1, forward strand.
CCTGGGCAGGTGCAGGAGTTGGTGGAAGCGTTGGGCCCGCTGCAGGCCGGCCCCAGCCCGACCATGCCGGTGCTGCCGGCCCGGCCGCGCCGCAGCGCGCTGGCCAAGGCCCCCAAGACGGTCAGGGCCAAGGCAGGAGCGATGCTCCGCATCGCCACCACCGGACTGCCACCGCAACTGATCGCGGCGCTCAAGCACGCCGCGTCCTTCCACAACCCCGAGTTCTACC
>NZ_JAVFVX010000055.1:0-54685 GCF_033441795.1 Streptomyces sp. ADMS
GTGGTGGGTTCCGTCGTGATGACAACCGTGGTGACGATCGTGGTGGCCGTCCCGCGGGTGGTGGGTTCCGCCGTGACGATGATCGTGGTGGCCGTCCCGCCGCCGGTGGTGGCTTCCGGCGTGATGACGACCGCCGTGAAGGTGACCGTGGCGGCTTCCGTCGGGACGACAGCCGTGGCCGGGACGACAACCGGGGTGAGCGCGGCGGTTTTGTCCGCAGGGACGACGATCGCGGTGGGTTCCGTGGCCGGAGCGACGATCGCGGTGGCCGTCCCGCAGGCGGCGGTGGCTTCCGGGGGCGTGACGACCGTGGAGGTCGGCCCGGTGGCGGCGGCGGTTTCCGTGGACGTGACGACCGTCGGGGCGATGACCGGCGTGACGACCGGCGCGGTGGCGGGTTCCGTGACGAGCGTGACCGGGACCGGGAGCCGATCAAGCGGCTGCCGATCCCCGAGGACGTCACGGGCGACGAGATCGACAAGGACGTACGCCAGGAGCTGATGAGCCTGCCCAAGGGGCTCGCGGAAGAGGTTTCCAAGAACCTGGTGATGGTCGCCAGGCATATCGACGAGGACCCCGAGGGTGCTTACGGGTACTCGCGGGTGGCTCTGCGACTGGCTTCGCGTGTGGCCGCCGTACGAGAGGCGGCCGGGTTCGCCGCGTACGCGACCCAGAAGTACAGCGAGGCACTGGCCGAGTTCCGGGCTGCCCGGCGTATGACCGGGAACGTCGAACTGTGGCCCGTCATGGCCGACTGCGAGCGTGGGCTCGGGCGGCCCGAAAAGGCGCTCGACATGGCTGGGGCGCCCGAGGTTCACAAGCTGGACAAGGCGGGGCAGGTCGAGATGCGGCTCGTCGCGGCCGGCGCCCGGCGTGACATGGACCAGCTCGACGCGGCCATCGTGACCCTGCAGAGCCCCGAACTGGCTTCCAACTCCGTGCAGCCGTGGACCGCGCGGCTGCGGTACGCGTACGCCGACGCGCTGTTGGCCGCCGGGCGTGAGGACGAGGCGCGGGAGTGGTTCGCCAAGGCCGTCGAGTCCGACAAGGACGGCAGCACGAACGCCTCGGACCGGCTCGCCGAGCTGGACGGGGTGGAGTTCGTCGACGCCTTCGACGAGAGCGAGGACACGGACGAGGATGCGGGCGAGCTTGACGACAAGGCCGTCGAGACTGTCCAGACCGAGTCCGCCGAGGCTGTCGGATCGGTTGAGTCCGCCGCCGACAACGGCGAAAGCGACGGCAGTGCTTCGGACGATGCCGAGGGCGACCAGCGCTGACCTGCGGTAATCGGTGAAGGGTGGGATCCCGGTCAGGGGGTCCCGCCCTTCTGCGTTTCAGGACGCCAGGGTGCGCAGTACCAGGCCCGAGGCCGGCTTGGGGCCGAAGGACGTCGACTTGCGGGGCATCGTGACGCCCTGGCGGGCCAGGTCTCGTACGACCTCCTCGCGGACCGGGTGCATCAGGACCGCCGTTCCGCCGTCCTGTTCCGCCTTCTCCACGGTTGCCGCCGTGTCGTGGATGTACGCGATGTGCGCCGGTGAGTCCTCGGGGATGTGCCAGATGTGGTCGAGGAGCGTGGCGTGCAGGACCGTCGCGTCCAGGGTGCGCCAGGCCTGCGGACGGTCGGCCGGGATCGTACGGGCCAGGAGGGCCTGGTCGGGGCGGTCCACCAGGTGGAAGGCGCCGTCGCCGGCCAGGAGGAAGGCGTTGCCCGCGGTGGCCGCCTCCGCGAGGGCGGTGAGCGCTTCGGGGAGCGGGGTTTCCAGGTGACGTACCCGGAAGTGGTCCGCCAGGGCTGCCAGTGCCTCGGAGACCGGGAGGCCGTGCAGGAGGCGGTGGATCGCGCGGACGCGCAGGGGATAGCGGGCGGTGTCCACCAGGAGTACCAGGCCGTGGTCCCAGGGACTGGGGGACGGGTGCTCCGCGCGTAGACGCAGGTACGTCGCCCAGCGGTGGTGGCCGTCGGCGATGAGGGCCTGATGGTGTGCCAGGTCCGCCTGGATCCCGGCCAGTTCGGCGGGGTCGGTGATCGCCCAGAGGCGGTGCCCGAAACCGTCCTCCGTGGTCGTCGCGAGCAACGGGGGGCAGTCGGCCGTGCGTTCGACCACCGCGCTCGTGGTGTACGGCGACGCTGCGGGGGCGTCGTCGCTCCGGTAGGTCAGGAGGAGGGGTTCCAGGTTCGCGTAGGTGGCGCGCATCAGGGCCGCCCGTTCCGCCACCACGTGCGGCATGACGTCCTCGTGCGGCAGGACGACGCCCTCCGACGGCTCCGACAGGCGCAGGGCGCCTATGACCCCGCGCTGGAGGTGGCCGGTCGTGTCGCGCTGTTCGTAGACGTACAGGGCGGGTTCGGGGTCGGCGGTCAGGATGCCCTCGGACAGCCAGTCGTCGAGGGTGTCAGCCGCCTGTTCGTTGCGGATGGACGGGGTCGCCGCCTGGGGGAGGATCAGCCGGACGATGTTGTGCGGGTCGGCCGATTCGAGGTGTATCAGGCCGTCCGGTCGCACGATGACGTCGTACGGCGGAGAGGTCACGGCGGCCAGGCTGCCGACCCGGTCGGGGTCGTAGCGCAGGCCCCGGAAGGGGGTCAGTTGAAGGCCCATGCGAGCCGGTACGTCCGCGGGACCTGCAGTGTTCATTGGTGCATCGTAGGGCTGTCAGTGGCATGGGGGATGATCGGGGGAAAGCCGGTCGAACGAGGAGCGATGCACAATGAGCCAGACCGTCAGGACGCGGCCCGAGGGCAGCGCCCGCGCCCTCAGTGAGGCGTACGACACGGCGCTGCTCGACCTCGACGGGGTCGTGTACGCGGGAGGCAGCGCGATCGTGCACGCCGTCGAGTCGCTCGGTGTCGCGCGGGACGGCGGTATGCGGCTCGCCTATGTCACCAACAACGCGTTGCGCACCCCGGACGCCGTGGCCGCGCACCTCACCGAGCTGGGCATAGCGACGGAGGGCTCGGACGTCATCACCTCGGCGCAGGCAGTGGCCCGGCTGATCGCCGACCAGGTGCCGGCGGGCGGGCGCGTGCTGGTGATCGGGGGCGAGGGGCTCAGGGTGGCGCTGCGCGAGCGCGGGCTGGAGCCCGTTGAGTCGGCTGAGGACGAGCCGGTGGCGGTCGTGCAGGGGTACGGCGGGCCCGAGTTGCCCTGGGGACGGTTCGCGGAGGCGTGCTATGCCATCGCGCGAGGGATGCCCTGGTTCGCGTCCAACACGGACCTGACGATTCCCGGCGCGCGCGGGATCGCGCCGGGCAACGGGGCCGCCGTCGAGGTCGTGCGCATCGCGACCGGGGCCGAACCGCAGGTGGCGGGCAAGCCGTTGCCGCCGATGCACCGGGAGACGGTGCTGCGGACCGGCGCCGAGCGGCCACTGGTCGTCGGGGACCGGCTGGACACGGACATCGAGGGCGCGTTCAACGGGGAGGTCGATTCGCTGCTGGTGCTCACCGGCGTGACGGACGGCGCGCAGCTGCTGGCGGCGCCGCCGCAGCACCGGCCCACCTATGTCGACGCCGACCTGAGGGGGATGCTGACCGGGCAGCCGGAGGTGACGGAGACGGACGCCGGTGGTTTCCGGTGCGGGGGGTGGTCGGCGACGGCGGGTGAGGAGAGGCTGGACCTGGAAGGGGACGGGGAGGCGCTCGACGGGCTTCGCGCGCTGTGCGCGGCGGCCTGGACGGCGGCCGGTGACGGCGTGTGCGCGTTGGACGGGGGGAAGGCGCTGGCGCGGCTGGGGTTGTGAGGGAGCGTGTCTCGGGGCGTCCTCGTGGACGGGTAACGAGGCTTTTCAGAGGGTAGGCTAACCTAACCTCGTGTTTGTCGACAGTCCTCCTCACCAGCGCGCGGAGACCGCCCCCGCGCCCCCGAAACGTCAGGCGATACGGGCCGTCGGACTCCTCGTCTCCCTGGGGATCCTGCTGCTCGTCGCCCTTGCGAGCATCGCGATAGGCGCGAAAGAGCTTTCCCTGGAACAGGTCTGGCACGGGCTGTTCCAGAACTCGGGGACCTATGGGGACGTCGTCGTCGGCGAGCGGGTCTCGCGGACTCTCCTAGGGGTGCTCGCCGGTGCCGCTCTCGGGCTGTCCGGCGCGGTTCTCCAGGCGCTGACCCGTAATCCGCTGGCCGATCCCGGGCTGCTCGGCATCAACGCGGGCGCGTCGGCCGCAGTCGTCACCGCCATCACCTTCTTCGGCGTCACCTCGCTCAACGGCTATGTGTGGTTCGCCTTCCTCGGGGCCGCCGCCGTCGGAGCGCTGGTCTGGTTCCTCGGTGGCAGCCGGGGGGCCACGCCCGTGCGGCTCGCCCTCGCGGGCACCGCGATCAGCGCCGCGCTCTACGGCTATCTCCAGGCCGTGATGATCACGGACGACGCCGCGCTCAGCAGGATGCGCTTCTGGACGGTCGGTTCGCTGGCCTCGGCGACCGACGACACCATCACGCAGGTCCTGCCGTTCATCGTGGTCGGCACGGTCCTCGCCCTGCTGCTCGCCCGGCCGCTCAACGCCGTGGCGATGGGCGACGACACCGCCCGCGCCCTCGGCGCCAACCTGAACCGCACCCGCGCGCTGTCCATGGCTGCCGCGACCGTGCTGTGCGGGGCCGCGACCGCCGCCTGCGGTCCGATCGGCTTCGTCGGGCTGATGGTCCCGCACGTCGTACGGTCCTTCACCGGGCCCGATCTGCGCTGGATCCTCCCGTACGCGACCGTCCTGTCGCCGGTGCTGCTGCTCGGCGCGGATGTCATCGGGCGGATCGTCGCCCGGCCCGCCGAACTCCAGGTCGGTATCGTCACCGCGGTCATCGGCGGCCCGGTCTTCATCTTTCTCGTACGACGGCGGAGGACGGCCCAGCTGTGAAGAGCAACCTTGTCGTGCCCGCCCGGCGACCCGTCCGCGCGGGCCGAGTCGTACGAACCCCGGGCGGGCTCTCCGTCCGGCTGGACGTGCGCGCGCTGGTCGTCGTCGTGGCGCTGCTGCTGACCGTGCTCACCGCGAGCGTGGTGCTGATCGGCACCGGCGACTTCCCGATCCCGGCCGGGGACGTACTGAAGACGTTGCTGGGCGACGGGAACGCGGGCCAGGAGTTCATCGTCAACCAGCTGCGGCTGCCGCGCGTCCTGGTCGGGCTGCTGGTCGGGGCCTCGCTCGGGCTGGGCGGCGCGCTCTTCCAGTCCATCTCCCGCAATCCGCTGGGCAGTCCGGATGTGCTCGGCCTCAGTCAGGGCTCGACGGCCGGTGCGCTGGTCATGATCGTGCTGTTCTCCGGAAGCGCGGGCGCGGTCACCCTCGGGGCACTGGTCGGGGGGCTGGTGACCGGGCTCGCCATCTACCTGCTGGCCTGGAAGCAGGGCGTGCACGGGTACCGGCTGGTGCTCGTCGGCATCGGTGTCTCCGCGGTCGTCACGGCCGTCAACGGCTACCTGATCACCAAGGCCGACCTCGTCGACGCGGCCCGCGCGGTCGTGTGGATGACCGGTTCCCTCAACGGGCGCGGCTGGGACCAGGTCTGGCCGCTGCTGTGGCTGTGCGCGGTCCTCGTACCCGTGGTGCTCGCGAACGCGCGGGGGCTGCGGCTGACGGAGATGGGCGACGACGTGTCGTACGCCCTCGGGGTGCGCGTCGAGCGCGTACGACTGGTGCTGATGCTGGCCGCCGTGTTGCTCACCGCGGCCGCGACGGCCGCCGCGGGCCCCGTGGGCTTCGTCGCGCTGACCGCGCCGCAGCTCGCCCGGCGGCTGACCCGCTCGCCGGGCCCGAACCTGGTGCCCTCCATGTGCATGGGCGCCACCCTGCTGATCGTGGCCGACTGGGCCTCGCAACGCCTCTTCGGCACCGATCAGCTGCCCGTGGGCGTGGTGACCGGTGTGCTCGGCGGGGTGTATCTGCTGTGGCTGCTGGTCACCGAGCGGAAGGCCGGCCGGATATGAGCAAGCGGGGCGAGCCGGAAAAGAGCGGCTCAAGGAGCGGCTCAGCGAACGAGAACGTCAAGAAGGGCACCAACACCGTGAACCGCCTGTCCGCCGAGAACGTGACCCTCGCCTACGACCAGCGTGTGATCGCCGAGCAGTTGTCGGTGGAGATACCCGACAACTCCTTCACGGTCATCGTCGGCCCGAACGCCTGCGGCAAGTCCACGCTGCTGCGGGCCCTGTCGCGGATGCTGAAGCCGAGCGGGGGCCGGGTGCTGCTCGACGGGCAGGCCATCCAGTCGATGCCCGCGAAGAAGGTCGCGCGGACCCTCGGGCTGCTGCCGCAGTCGTCGCTCGCGCCTGACGGGATCACCGTCGCCGACCTGGTGGGCCGCGGCCGGTACCCGCACCAGGGCATCCTGCGGCAGTGGTCCCACGACGACGAGCGGATCGTACGGGAGTCCATGGAGTCGACCGGCGTCGCCGAACTCGCCGACCGTTATGTCGACGAGCTCTCCGGGGGCCAGCGGCAGCGCGTGTGGATCGCGATGGCGCTCGCCCAGCAGACACCGCTGCTGCTGCTCGACGAGCCGACGACCTATCTGGACATCCAGCACCAGATCGACGTCCTCGACCTCTGTGCCGAGCTGCACGAGGAGCGGGGGCGGACCCTGGTCGCCGTACTGCACGACCTCAATCACGCGGCCCGGTACGCCACCCATCTCATCGCCCTGCGCGAGGGCGCGGTCATCGCCGAGGGCGCGCCGGGCGACATCGTCACGGCCGGGCTGGTAGAGGAGGTCTTCGGGCTGCGCTGCCAGGTCATCGACGATCCGGAGACGGGGACGCCGCTGGTGGTGCCCGCAGCGCGCAAGGCCCGTACCCGGGTGACTACAGAAGCGTCCTGAGGCGGAACAGGTCCCGCAGGCCCGCCTCCAGTCTCACCCGGCCCGAGCCCCACGCCTTCGCGAAGTGCAGCTCGCCGGCGACCATCGCCACCAGGTCGTCGCCGGACATGGCGAGCCGGATCTCGGCCTTCTCCCGGGGCGGGCCCTGGAGAGTGTCCCGGACCTCGATACGGCCGCCTCGCAGCCGTCCCGCGAAGGTGACGTCCAGATCGGTGACATGGCAGCTCAGCGAGCGGTCCAGGGCCGCCGCCTCGCGTACGTCCCCGCTGCCGCCCGCCAAGTTGTCCGAGAGCTTGTCGAGTGCGTTGCGGCACTCCTCAGTCGTGGCCATCGCGAACGACGGTACCTCAGCGGTTCGCGGTAGCGTCGGGGCATGAACGACTCAGTGCCACCGGCCGAGGGCCCGGCGGAGACACCGGTTCCGGATGCGGCCGCGGAGACGGGCGCCGGGCCCGACCACGAACCCGCGGACGACCCCGGCGCCCCGGCCCCGCTGAACGCCTCCCGGGCACCGACCGGCAACGCCGGCGTCGACGCCCTGCTCGACCGGCTCGGTGACGCCGACCACCTCGCCACGGACGGTCATGTCGAGGTGTACGAGGATGTACACCGGGGGCTGCGTGACACGCTCACCGCGCTCGACGCCCGCCCGGGACTTCCGGCGCCCCCATCGACGTACGTCAACAGGAGCTGAACCGAACGTGGCAGGAGTGGCACGCCGTCGCCTGGACGCCGAACTGGTGCGGCGGAAGCTGGCCCGCTCGCGCGAGCACGCGAGCCAGCTGATCGCCGCCGGGCGGGTCACCGTCGGCAAGACCGTCGCGACGAAGCCCGCCACCCAGGTGGAGACCGCCGCGGCGATCGTCGTCGTGGCCGACGACAACGATCCCGAGTACGTCTCCCGGGGCGGCCACAAACTCGCGGGCGCCCTGGAGGTCTTCGTGCCGCAGGGGCTGAAGGTCGGCGGACGGCGGGCGCTGGACGCCGGCGCGTCCACCGGCGGATTCACCGACGTTCTGCTGCGCGCCGGTGCCGCACACGTCGTCGCCGTCGACGTGGGGTACGGACAACTCGCCTGGTCTCTCCGAAACGATGAACGCGTCACCGTCAAGGACCGTACGAACGTACGCGAGTTGACGCTCGAAGCGATCGATGGGGAACCAGTGGATCTTGTCGTGGGGGATCTGTCCTTCATCCCGCTCGGTCTCGTGCTGCCCGCCCTTGCGCGGTGTGCGGCGCCCGACGCCGATCTGGTGATGATGGTCAAGCCACAGTTCGAGGTGGGGAAGGAACGGCTGGGCAGTGGAGGAGTCGTACGCAGTCCCGAGCTGCGTGCCGAGGCCGTACGCGGAGTTGCCTCCCGCGCCGGACAGTCGGGGCTGGGCGTGCAAGGCGTGACCGCCTCCCCGCTGCCCGGGCCGTCGGGGAATGTCGAGTACTTTCTGTGGCTGCGGGCCGGCGCACCCGAACTCAACCCGGCCGACGTTGACCGTGCAGTGGCGGAGGGGCCTCGTTGACTCAGACCCGAGCTCGTACTGTTTTCCTGCTTGCCCACACCGGGCGGCCGGCCGCTATCAGAAGCGCCGAACTCGTGGTCGAGGGGCTGGTGCGCTCCGGGCTCGGGGTGCGGGTGCTCTCGGCGGAGGCGGCCAACCTGCCGCTGCCACCGGAAGTGGAGCTGATCGAGGAGGCCACGCCACAGTGCCTCGACGGGTGTGAGCTGCTCATCGTGCTGGGCGGCGACGGCACGCTGCTGCGCGGCGCCGAGTTCGCCCGGGCGTCCGGGGTGCCGATGCTCGGCGTCAACCTCGGGAGCGTCGGCTTCCTCGCCGAGGCCGAGCGCGACGACCTCGACAAGGTTGTCGACCGGGTGGTGACGAAGGCGTACGAGGTCGAGGAACGGATGACCATCGACGTCGTCGTGCACCAGAACGGGAACATCGTGCACACCGACTGGGCGCTGAACGAGGCGGCCGTGCAGAAGGTGTCCGCGGAGAAACTGCTCGAGGTCGTGCTGGAGATCGACGGGCGGCCGGTCACCGGCTTCGGGTGTGACGGGATCTGTCTGTCGACGCCCACCGGGTCGACCGCCTACGCCTTCTCCGCGGGTGGGCCTGTGGTGTGGCCCGAGGTGGAGGCGCTGCTGATGGTGCCGATCAGTGCGCACGCGTTGTTCGCGAAGCCGTTGGTGACCTCGCCGGATTCCGTGCTTGCCGTGGAGGTTCTGCCGCACATCCCTCCGGGGGTTCTGTGGTGTGACGGGCGGCGGACGATGGAGTTGCCGCCCGGGGCGCGGGTGGAGGTTCGGCGGGGGGCCGTGCCGGTGCGGTTGGCCCGGCTGCACCATGCGTCGTTCACTGACCGGCTGGTGGCGAAGTTCGCGCTGCCTGTTTCTGGGTGGCGGGGGGCGCCTCACTGACGCCGGTTGAGGGGGTGGCTCGGATTCGTCGGCGGGTGCGGGTGCGTCGTGGCTTGTCGCGCAGTTCCCCGAGCCCCTTCCGTCCGGCCACTCCCCTGGGTGATATGTGAAGGCCGGTTGTCATTCGTTACCTGCGGGTTCTCTCATTCGAGGTGGGGGGCGTCGCACATGGGGCGGCCGACCTCGTATGGTCGTGTTCGTGTTGGAGGAGATGCGGATACGGTCGCTTGGCGTCATCGACGATGCGGTCGTCGAGCTGTCGCCCGGCTTTACCGCCGTGACCGGTGAGACCGGTGCGGGTAAGACCATGGTCGTGACCAGCCTGGGGTTGCTGCTCGGTGGCCGGGCTGATGCGGCGTTGGTGCGGATCGGGGCCAGGAACGCGGTCGTGGAGGGGCGCATCACCGTGCCCCCGGGCGGGGCGGCCGTCGTACGGGCCGAGGAGGCCGGCGCCGAGCTGGACGACGGGGCGCTGCTCATCAGCCGTACCGTTTCCGCCGAGGGGCGTTCGCGGGCGCACCTGGGCGGGCGTTCCGTGCCCGTGGGTGTGCTGGCCGAGCTGGCCGACGAACTGGTGGCCGTGCACGGGCAGACCGACCAGCAGGGGCTGCTCAAACTGTCCCGGCAGCGGGCGGCGCTCGACCGGTACGCGGGGGACGCGGTCGCCGCGCCGCTCGCCAAGTACGGGGAGGCCTACCGGCGGCTGCGGACCGTCTCCGCCGAGCTGGACGAGATCACCACGCGCGCGCGTGAACGGGCCCAGGAAGCCGACATGCTGCGGTACGGGCTCGACGAGATCGCCGCTGTGGAGCCGCGGCCCGGTGAGGACACCGAGCTGGCGGAGGAGGCGGAGCGGCTCGGGCACGCGGAGGCGCTGGCCTCGGCCGCGACCGTCGCCCACGCCGCCCTCGCCGGCAACCCCGAGGACCCCGAGGGCATTGACGCCGCCACGCTCGTCGCGGGCGCCCATCGGGCCCTGGAGACCGTACGGTCGCACGACTCGGCCCTGGCCGCGCTCGCCGACCGGATCGGTGAGGTCGGGATCCTGCTCGGCGACGTCGCCGGGGAGCTGGCGGGGTACGCCGACGACCTGGACGCCGATCCGCTGCGGCTGGCGGCCGTCGAGGAACGGCGGGCCGCGCTCACCTCGCTGACGCGGAAGTACGGCTCCGACGCGACCGGAGTGCTCACCTGGGCCGAGGAGGGCGCCGCGCGGCTGCTCGAACTCGACGGCGACGACGAACGGATCGGTGAGCTGACCGCCGAGCGGGACGCGCTGCGCGGTGAACTGAGCGGGATGGCACAGGCGCTGACGGACGCGCGGACGGAGGCCGCCGAGCGGTTCGCGGCCGCCGTGACCGCCGAGCTGGCGTCGCTGGCCATGCCCCACGCGCGCGTGTCGTTCGAGATCCGGCAGACCGAGGATGCTGAGGGCGTCGAGGTCGGCGGACGTACGGTCGCCTACGGGCCGTCCGGTGCCGACGAGGTCGAACTGCTGCTCGCCCCGCATCCGGGGGCGCCCGCCCGGCCGATCGCCAAGGGCGCGTCCGGGGGTGAGCTGTCGCGCGTGATGCTGGCCGTGGAGGTCGTGTTCGCGGGGACCGATCCGGTGCCCACCTATCTGTTCGACGAGGTCGACGCCGGTGTGGGCGGTAAGGCGGCCGTGGAGATCGGGCGGCGGCTGGCCCGGCTGGCCAAGAGCGCGCAGGTCGTCGTCGTGACGCATCTGCCGCAGGTCGCCGCGTTCGCCGACCGGCAGCTGCTGGTGGAGAAGACCAACGACGGGTCGGTGACCCGGTCGGGTGTGAAGGTGCTGGAGGGCGAGGAGCGGGTACGGGAGCTGTCGCGGATGCTGGCCGGACAGGAGGACTCGCAGACGGCGCGGGCGCATGCGGAGGAGTTGCTGGCGGCGGCCCGTTCGGACGGCTGACGCTTGAACAGTTGGCGTTCAGTGGGGTCTCTCTCACTCGTGTGAGTGACCCTTCGCCCCCCTCCCTGGTTCGGAACACCCGTACGTACTGGCATCCTTGAAGCGGTACGGAAAACCACCCGTACACGGAGGAAGCCGCGCGGTACACCCCTTCCGCCCCATCCTTCTGTACGTTTCTCCGTGTCCATTCTTCGTGACCGCCCGACGCCGAACCAGGAGCCCCCGGCCACGTGAGCCCCGTGACCAGCCACTCACCGCACGGTCAGTCGCCGCTGCGCACCGTGCAGGTGCTCGGCGGCGGCAACGCCGGCAGCAGCGCGCACGTGCGTTCGCTGGCCGCGGGGCTCGTTGCGAGAGGCGTGCGCGTCACCGTGTGCGCCCCCTCCGACGCCGACGAGGCCTACGACTTCACCGGCGCCGGTGCCGAACACGTGCCCATTCCGCGCAGCAGCGACCCCGGCTCGGTGGCGGCGCTGCGCGCGGCCTGTTCGAACGCCGACCTCGTGCACGCGCATGGGCTGCACGCCTCCTTCCGGGCCGCTCTCGCGCTCGGCGGGCGCCGCACCCCGCTCGTCGTCACCTGGCACAACCGCGCGTACGCCGAGGGGCCGCGCGCCCACCTGCTGAGGGTGCTGGAGCGACGGGTCGTGAAGGCCGCCGCCGTCGTCCTCGGGACCTCCTCCGACCTGGTCGACCGGGCCCGGAGGCGCGGGGCCCGGGACGCCCGGCTGTCCGCCGTGGCCCTGTCCGCGCCGCGCGGGTCCATGGAGTGCGACGAAGCCGAGCGGTCCAAGACACGGGCCGAACTCGGCGCCACGGACCGTCCGTTGCTCATGGCCGTCGGCTCCCTCGACCGGCACCGGGGGTACGACGTCCTGCTGGACGCGGTACACGCGTGGCGTGACCTCGATCCCGAGCCGCTCCTCGTGATCGCGGGGGAGGGGCCGCTGCGGGCGGAGCTGCAGGGCCGCATCGAGAGCGAGGGGCTGCCGGTCCGCCTCATCGGGCGCCGCGACGACGTGAGCGAACTGCTCGGCGCCGCCGATCTCGCACTCCTGCCCAGCCGCTGGGAGTCGCGGTCCGCTCTCGCGCAGGAGGCACTCCACGCGCGCGTGCCGCTCGTCGCGACCGCGGTGGGAGGCGTTCCGGAGCTGGTCGGGGACGCGGCCGAACTCGTTCCGTACGGCGACGCGGTGGCGCTCGGCAAAGCCGTGGTACGGCTCCTCGGCGACCCGGAGCGCCAGGAACTCCTCCGGGAGCGGGGCGTCCGGCAGATCGCCACCTGGCCCACCGAGGACGAGACCGTCGCCCAAGTACTGACTGTCTACGACGAGTTCACGCAGCCTCGCCCGCTGCCCTGACAGGACTGCCCGGGGTTCAGGTCACGTGCCTGCGGGCCCGTAGCGCCAGGCTCAACGCCAGTACCGTCTGCGGGTCGTCCAGGTCCGTGCCCAGCAACTCCCCGATCCGCGCGAGGCGGTTGTAGAGGGTCTGACGGTTGAGGTGGAGTTCACGGGCCGTTTCCGCCTTGCGGCCCGCGTGGGCCAAGTAGGTCTCCAGCGTGGGCAGCAGCGGAGGCTTGGAGCGGTCGTCGTGGGCGCGCAGCGGGCCTATCGCACGGTCCACGAAGGCCCCCAGGTCCGGGTGGTCGCGCAGACGCCACAGAAGCAGGTCGATGTCCAGACGGCGGGCGTCGTACCAGGGGCGGTCCGGCAGGCCCTGGCCCGCCGTCGCCGTCTCCGCCGCGTGGCGCAGGCCCGCCGAGGCCGCCGCCCAGCCGCCGGCGACCCCGACCACGACGACCGGCGGCTGGGCGCCCGGGCGTTGCATCCCGGCGCGTTCCACACCGGCCCGCAGCGCCGCCGCGACCCGGTCGGCGACCGCCGGGCGCTCCGACTCCGTACGCAGGCCCACCAGCAGCGGTACACGCCCCTCGACCGGCCGTACGCCCAGCAGCACCGGCACACCCACCGACGCCAGCTCCTCCGCGACCGCGCGGGCCAGCACCGCCCAGCCTCCGCCCGGTGCCAGGGTGTCGCCGATCCGCATCACCACCGGCAGCAGCGGGCCGGCGCCGGGCTTGAAGCCGAGGACGCGGGCCTGCGCGGGCGCCGCCTCCGCGTCGATACGGCCCTCGGCGAGGTCGTTGAGGAAGTCGCCGCGGCCACGCGCCGCCAGCTCCTCCTCCTGGCGGGCCTGCATCAGGACGACGGCCAGGATGCCCGCGGCCCGTTCGGCGGCGATGCGGTGCACGGGGGCAAGCGGTTCGAGGACGGGCAGAAGGACCAGGCGGGCGCGGACCGAGCCGGTGCCGGGGCCGCCGCCGGGAACGTCGACGAGCGCGGAACCGGCGGGCGGGGGCGTGTCCTTGTGCTGGGCGCGCAGGCCCTCCCACACCTGGAGCGGGTCGGCGCCCTCGGGGCCGGCTCCGGCGGCGTACAGGAGCCGGCCGTCGGCGGTCTCCAGGAACACCGGGTTGCCGCTGAAGTCGGCCAGGATGCCGAGGACCTGTGGGACACCGCCGCCGCCCAGCAGGGCCTCCGTGCAGCGCCGGTGGACCTCCTCGGCCCGCTGGAGCAGCGCGTAGTGGCCGTTGACGATCTCGGTGTGGATCTCCTCGGTGACGGCCACGAACGGCACTTCGCGGTGCAGCTGGACCAGGGGCAGACCGGTCGAGCGGGCCGTTTCCACGAGGGCCGCGGGCAGCCGTGTGAAGCGGGGGCCCAGCTCCACGACGAGCGCCGCGATGCCCCGCTCGGCGAGGGTACGGACGAACGCGCGCTGCTCGGCGGGACGGGTGCCGAGCCCGTACCCGGTCGTCAGAAGCAGCTCGCCGCCCTTCAGCAGCGAGGCGATGTGCGGGACCTCACCCGCGTGCACCCACCGCACGGTCCGCCGCAGCCGGTCGGCCCCGGCCAGGATCTCCGGCAGCCCGCTGCGCAGCCCCGGCAGCTCCAGCGCTCGCTGCACGGTGATGCCGGCGCCCTGGGTCTCCAAACGGCTGTCCGTACGGCTGTCCATGCAGCGGACGCTACCCGCACCTGTGTACGGATGACGACCTGCACGTCAGCGGCATCAGCGGCTCGCCTACGACGGAACGATGTTGTGGTTGAAACGGAACACGTTGTCCGGGTCGTACTGGCGTTTCACGGATGCCAGCCGGCGCGTGTTCTCGGCGCCCAGGCCCGCGATCACGCGCTCCGCGCCCTCGTCGCCGATGAAGTTGAGGTAGACGGCGCCGGTGCTCCACGGCCGGACGTCGGTACGGACGCGGCGGACCCACCGGGTGCAGCGCTCGTCGTCCGCCGGGTCCTCCCAGACGCCGAAGGGGTGGACGGCCCACGGGGCGTCCCGGTAGGGGACGGGCCAGTCGTGGGGGCCGTCGGCGACAGCGCCGCCGTACGGGAACAGCACGTGCTGGGTGCCGGTCGGCACCGGCATGGAGTCCGCCGCCGCGCAGAACACGTCCACGAAGTCGTCCGGTGCGCCTGTCAGGTACTCCGCCGACCAGTAGTTCCGCCGGCCCGGCGGATCGTCGATCATGCACTGGAGGTCGGCGTACGGGATCGCGGAGACGATCGCCGACGCGTGCGGCAGCGCGAGCAGGGGTTCGGCGAGCTTGCGCATGTCCTCCTCGGGGCCCGCGTACGTCAGCAGCGCACCGCACAGCAACTGTCCGACCAGGTGGGGCGGCACGAACTCCTCGGGCGGGCCGGTGAGGTAGATGATCCCGCCGCTCGCCTCGACCGGGCCCTCCTCGATCACATCGCGGTAGGTGCGGGTGGCTTCCCGGCCGAACTCCGGCAGGTACAGCACGAGGGCCATGGAGAACGCGGGCAGCTCGTGCAGTCTCAGGGTGAGCGAGGTGACGACGCCGAAGTTTCCGCCGCCGCCGTGCAGGGCCCAGAACAGCTCCGGGTTCTGGTCGGCGCTCGCGTGCACGGCGGTACCGTCGGCGGTGACCAGGTCGACGTCGACGAGGTTGTCGACGGCGAGGCCGCAGGAGCGCTCCAGCCAGCCGCTGCCGCCGCCCAGCACAAAGCCGCCGACCCCGGTGGTGGATACCCGCCCGCCGGTGGTCGCGAGCCCGTACGGCTGGGTCGCCCGGTCCAGATGGCTCATCAGGGCCCCGCCCTGGACCTGTGCCGACCGGGCCGCCCGGTAGACGGTCACCTCCTGCATCCGGCGCAGATCGATCACCAGACCGCCGTCGTTCAGCGCCATCCCCGCCACACTGTGGCCGCCGCCGCGCACCGCGATCTTCAGGTCCAGCCCACGGGCGAAGAGCACGGAACGGACGACATCGGCCTCGTCCGCGCACTGCGCGATCACCGCCGGACGCCGGTCGATCATGGCGTTGAAGACCGTCCGGGCGTCGTCGTACCCCGGATCCCCCGGGGCGAACACGTCGCCGGTCAGATCCTCGCGCAGCGCGGCGAGGGCCGTGTGCGCCTTCGAGAGGGAAGCCATGGCCGCCCCCTTCCGGCATAGGGGCAGGTGTGCCCTTCCAGCCTAGGCGCTTCGCTGGAAGGGCGCGGTTCGAGCCGCGCCGCCGTCCTGGCTGGTCGCGCCCACGCCGCGGAGCCGCAGACGTCACTGCCCCGCGTCCCGTTCGGGGCGCGATTCCCGGGTCGCCCTTTCTCAGCCGCCGTACGCCCCCGAAGCCGTCAGACGCAGGGCCGTGTCGATCAGCGGGACGTGGCTGAAAGCCTGCGGGAAGTTGCCGACCTGGCGCTGGAGGCGGGGGTCCCACTCCTCGGCCAGCAGGCCCAGGTCGTTGCGGAGGGCGAGGAGCTTCTCGAAGAGCTTGCGGGCCTCGTCGACCCGGCCGATCATCGCCAGGTCGTCCGCCATCCAGAAGGAGCAGGCGAGGAAGGCCCCCTCGTCACCCGGCAGACCGTCGAGGTTCTCGTCGCCGCCGCCCGAGGTCGGGTAGCGCAGGATGAAGCCGTCCGAGGTGGACAGCTCACGCTGGATGGCCTCGATGGTGCCGATCACGCGCTTGTCGTCGGGAGGCAGGAAGCCCATCTGCGGGATCAGCAGCAGGGAGGCGTCCAGCTCCTTCGAGCCGTACGACTGTGTGAAGGTGTTGCGCTCCTTGTCGTAACCCTTCTCACACACGTCCCGGTGGATGTCGTCGCGCAGTTCGCGCCACTTCTCCAGCGGGCCGTCCGCGTCGCCGGACTCGATGAGTTTGATCGTGCGGTCCACCGCGACCCAGGCCATGACCTTCGAGTGAACGAAGTGGCGGCGCGGACCGCGCACCTCCCAGATGCCCTCGTCGGGCTCGTCCCAGTGCTTCTCCAGATAGCGGATCAGCTTCAGCTGGAGCAGGGAGGCGTAGTCGTTGCGGGCCAGACCCGTCATGTGGGCCAGGTGCAGGGCCTCGGTGACCTCGCCGTACACATCCAGCTGGAGCTGGTGCGCGGCGCCGTTGCCGACCCGGACGGGGCCCGAGTTCTCGTAGCCGGGCAGCCAGTCGAGCTCCGCCTCGCCCAACTCCCGTTCACCCGCGATGCCGTACATGATCTGCAGGTTCTCCGGGTCGCCGGCGACCGCGCGCAGCAGCCACTCGCGCCAGGCGCGGGCCTCGTCGCGGTAGCCGGTGCGCAGGAGGGAGGAGAGGGTGATGGCCGCGTCGCGCAGCCATGTGTAGCGATAGTCCCAGTTGCGTACGCCGCCGATGTCCTCCGGGAGGGAGGTGGTGGGGGCGGCGACGATACCGCCGGTCGGCGCGTACGTCAGCGCCTTCAGCGTGATGAGCGAGCGGACCACGGCCTCCCGGTAGGGGCCGTGGTACGTGCACTGCTCGACCCAGTCGCGCCAGAACTCCTCGGTGGCGTCGAGTGACTGCTCCGGCTCAGGCAGCGGGGGCGGCTGCTTGTGCGAGGGCTCCCAGGAGATGGTGAAGGCGATCCGGTCACCCGGCGCCACCGTGAAGTCGGCGTACGTCGTCAGGGACTTGCCGTATGTCTCGGCGGTGGTGTCGAACCACACCGAGTCGGGGCCCGCCACCGCGACCGTCCGCCCCTCGTGCTTGTGCACCCAGGGCACGACACGGCCGTACGAGAAACGCATCCGCAGCGCCGAGCGCATCGGCACCCGGCCGCTGATGCCCTCCACGATGCGGATCAACTGGGGGGCACCGTCGCGTGGGGGCATGAAATCGGTCACGCGGACCGTGCCGCGTGGGGTGTCCCACTCGGATTCGAGGATCAGTGAGTCGCCCCGGTAGCGGCGGCGGGCCGCGGTGGGGGGTTCGGCGTCCGTCGCGTGCGCGGGTCCGAGGCGCCAGAAGCCGTGCTCCTCGGTGCCGAGCAGTCCCGCGAAGACGGCATGGGAGTCGAAGCGGGGCAGGCACAGCCAGTCGACTGTGCCGTCCCGGCAGACCAGCGCGGCGGTCTGCATGTCTCCGATGAGTGCGTAGTCTTCGATGCGCCCGGCCACGTGCAACTCCAGTCGAACGGCCACGTCGCCCCCTGAGGGAAAAAATGGGGGTCTCGCTCTTGCGGTCAAGGGTTCGTTGTCTAGCGTCGTTGAGCGGTGAAGCAAACACCAATCTTTGCTCAACGGACTGACGAGCTCTCGTTGTTCCGGGGTTACGGGCGGGGGTGGTGCCGTGTCGCCGGTCGGGCTCGGCAGCGAGTGTCCGAGGAGCATACGACGCACTCAGATGATCCGCGTGCCGCTCCGGACAACCTGGGTCCGCTGAAAGAGTGAGTCTCTGGTGAGCGGGCCCCGTTTCGGGTGAGCGCCGGACAGGACGATGGTGACTCGTGTACGGGATATGTGTCCGTGTGTGCGCGGAGCGTGGCCGGAAGTCATGTCCCCGCGTCGCTGATACCCTGGTAGCCCGTGGACCGGTGGGCACGAAACCCCCGAACCGCAGCGACGGCTCCTCCCCTGAAAACCCGGAGAACTCCGGGCCGGGCGGCCGTACCGCACCCCAGACCGCGACCACGGGAGCCCCGCCTTGGCCATGACACCCGCTGCTTTTCGAAACAGCACAGCCACGACGACCAAGCACATCTTCGTCACCGGGGGTGTCGCCTCCTCGCTCGGCAAGGGCCTGACGGCCTCCAGCCTCGGCATGCTCCTCAAGGCGCGCGGCGTGCGGGTCGTCATGCAGAAGCTCGACCCGTACCTCAACGTCGACCCCGGCACGATGAACCCCTTCCAGCACGGTGAGGTGTTCGTCACTCACGACGGTGCCGAGACCGACCTGGACATCGGCCACTACGAGCGCTTCCTCGACCGCGACCTCGACGGCTCGGCCAACGTGACCACCGGCCAGGTGTACTCGACGGTGATCGCGAAGGAGCGGCGCGGCGAGTA
The DNA here is from genome assembly GCF_033441795.1 of Streptomyces sp. ADMS. Lineage (NCBI taxonomy): Bacteria > Bacillati > Actinomycetota > Actinomycetes > Kitasatosporales > Streptomycetaceae > Streptomyces > Streptomyces sp. ADMS. The sequence goes on from NZ_JAVFVX010000055.1 coordinate 18,506, forward strand.
CCTGGGCGACACCGTCCAGGTCATCCCGCACATCACCAACGAGATCAAGCACCGCATCCGCCGCATGGCCTCCGACGAGGTCGACGTCGTCATCACCGAGGTCGGCGGCACGGTCGGCGACATCGAGTCGCTGCCCTTCCTGGAGACCGTGCGTCAGGTCCGCCACGAGGTCGGCCGCGACAACGTCTTCGTCGTCCACATCTCGCTGCTGCCCTACATCGGACCCTCCGGCGAGCTGAAGACCAAGCCGACCCAGCACAGCGTGGCGGCCCTGCGGAACATCGGTATCCAGCCGGACGCGATCGTGCTGCGCTGCGACCGCGAGGTCCCCATCGCCATCAAGCGCAAGATCTCCCTGATGTGCGACGTCGACGAGGCGGCCGTCGTCGCCTGTCCGGACGCCCGTTCGATCTACGACATCCCCAAGACCGTGCACCGCGAGGGCCTGGACGCCTATGTCGTCCGCAAGCTGGACCTGCCCTTCCGGGACGTGGACTGGACGACCTGGGACGACCTCCTGGACCGCGTCCACAACCCCACCCACGAGATCAACCTGGCCCTGGTCGGCAAGTACATCGACCTGCCGGACGCCTACCTCTCGGTCACCGAGGCGCTGCGCGCGGGCGGGTTCGCGAACCACGCGCGCGTGACGATCAAGTGGGTGACCTCGGACGACTGCAAGACCCCCGCGGGTGCCAGGAAGCAGCTGGCGGACGTGGACGCGGTCTGCATCCCGGGCGGCTTCGGTGACCGGGGTGTGTCCGGCAAGGTCGGTGCGATCCAGTACGCCCGCGAGCACAAGATCCCGCTGCTCGGACTGTGCCTGGGCCTCCAGTGCGTCGTCATCGAGGCGGCCCGGAACCTGGCCGGCATCGAGGACGCCAACTCCACCGAGTTCGACGCCGCCACCGCCCACCCGGTCATCTCCACGATGGCCGAGCAGCTCGACATCGTCGCGGGCGACGGTGACATGGGCGGAACGATGCGCCTGGGCATGTATCCGGCCAAGCTCGCCGAGGGCTCCATCGTGCGCGAGGTGTACGACGGCAAGGAGTACGTCGAGGAGCGCCACCGACACCGCTACGAGGTCAACAACTCCTACCGCGCCGAGTTGGAGAAGGCCGGCCTCCAGTTCTCCGGCACCTCCCCGGACGGCAAGCTGGTGGAGTACGTCGAGTACCCGCGTGACGTCCACCCCTACCTGGTGGCCACGCAGGCCCACCCTGAGCTGCGCTCCCGCCCGACCCGCCCCCATCCGCTCTTCGCGGGCCTCGTGAAGGCCGCCGTCCGGCGCAAGACGGGCAAGTAGCACAGGGGCTGTACGGTGACCGGGGTGCGCGCCTTTGGGGTGCGTGCCCCGGTTTCTTGTGTGTACGTGTGGGATGCGGGAGGGCAAGTCGACATGACCACCATCAGGGACACTCCGGAGGAGTGGGAGATCCGGGCGACGGAGACCCCCTTCGTGGGCAACAAGACCTCCGTGCGCACCGACGAGGTGGTCATGCCCGACGGCTCGGCCGTGGGCCGCGACTACCAGGTCCACCCCGGCTCCGTGGGCGTCGTCGCCCTCGACGACGAAGGCCGGGTCCTGCTGATCCGCCAGTACCGCCATCCCGTTCGCCGGCGGCTCTGGGAGATCCCGGCCGGCCTGCTCGACGTACCTGGCGAGAATCCGCTGCACGCCGCTCAGCGCGAGCTGTACGAGGAGGCACACGTCAAGGCCGAGGACTGGCGGGTGCTGGCCGACGTCTACCCCACGGCAGGCGGCTGCGACGAGGCCGTACGGATCTTCCTGGCCCGGAATCTGTCCGAGGTGGAGGGAGAGCGCTTCGAGGTCGAGGACGAGGAAGCCGACATGGAGCACGCGCGCGTGCCCGTCGACGAACTCGTCCGGGGTGTCCTCGCCGGCGAACTGCAGAGCAACTGCCTCGTCGTGGGCGTCCTTTCGCTGGTCGCGGCCCAGAAAGGCGACGGGCTCGACTCGCTGCGCCCGGCTGAGGCGCCGTGGGCGGCCCGGCCCTTCGAAGACTGAGGCGCCCTCTGGGGCCGCCTGCCCCGCCCGGTGTGACCATCGCCTGATCCGATCGGGCGACCTGCCCGCCGTGCTCCGCACAGATCGTTGCAGAGCGTGAACTAGGCTCTGGAAACGCCCGAACCGGAGTCCCGGCGGGCTTGCGCGTGCAGGTGGACGGGAGTGTGGCCCGTGACGGATCAGGTGGTGGACACAGACGGCACGAAGCTGTCCGGAAATGATCGGTCGCCCGCTCCTACGAACAGTCAGTTCCTCGGGCGGACAAGAGAGTTGAAGGAACTGCGCGCCGACATCGAGCGCGCCGGACTCGACACTCTCGCGGGCCGGAAGGCCCCCCGCGCGCGCGTGCTGCTCATCGCCGGCAAGCCCGGCTCGGGCCGCAGCGCCCTCGCGGAGGAACTGGCCCGCCAGGTCGCGGACAGTTACCCGGACGGTGTGCTGCGCGCCCGGCTCGCCGAACCCGACGGCACCCCCGTACCGACCGAGCGCACCGCCCGTGAACTGCTGACCGCCCTGAAGCTGCCCACCCCGCCCGGCGCCGACGAGGACGAACTGTCCGAGGCGCTGCGCGACGCGCTCGCCGACCGGCGGATGCTGCTCATGCTCGACGACGCGGCCGACGCCGAGCAGGTCGACGCGCTGCTGCCGGACAACCCCGAGTGCCTTGCCGTCGCCGTTTCCGGCGGCCCGCTGACCGGGATCTCCGATGTCCGTCCGTGCACTCTGGGCGGCCTCGACACCAAGTCCGGCGTGGAACTGCTCGGCCGCTTCGCCGGGTCGGTGCGCATCACCGTGGACCCGCGTGCAGCCGAAGGCCTCGCCGAGGTGTGCCAGGGGCAGCCCGCAGCGCTGATGCTGGCGGGAGGCTGGCTGGCGGCCCAGCCCAAGGCGGCCGTCTCCGACCTCGCCAAGCAACTGCACGCCGAGAGCGACGAGGGCACCGCGCTGAGCCGCGTCTTCCGCCTCGTGTACGCCTCGCTGCCCACTCCGGCCGCCCGGATACTGCGACTGCTCGCGCTGGCCCCCGGCGGCCTGATCGACCCGCAGACGGCCTCCGCGCTGGCCGGCTGCTCGGTCGGTGGCGCCCGAGCCACGCTGGACGACTTCGTCGCCCTGAGCCTCCTGACGGTCGTGGACTCGCCGCTGCCGCAGTACGAGGTCCCCGGCTGCCTGCTGCCCCTGCTGCGCCCCCTCGCCGAGTCCCAGGACCGCCCGGCCGAGCTCCAGCTGGCCCGTGCCCGGATGCTGGAGCGGACGGTACGGCTGCTGGTGTCCTGCCGGGCGATCACCGAGACCGACAGCCCGCTGGCCCGCGAGAAACTCCTCGGCACACCCGACTCGCTGCGCTTTCCCAACCCGAGGGCGGCGGCTGACTGGCTCAGCATCCGCAGGCCCGCCCTGCTCGCCGCGGTCCGGCTGGCGGTGGCCGACGGTGAACTGGACACGTTGGCCCGCCGTCTGATGTCCGCCCTGGTCAAGGCCATGGTCGCGCACATCGGCAGCCAGGCCGCCGCGCCCGATCTGTACGGCATCCACCGCCTCGTCCTCGATGTGGCCGAGCGCCGGAACCTGCCCCGCGAGCGGGCCGCCGCCCTGCTGAACCTCGGCGACCTGGACGCGCAGACCGGCCGTACGAACGACGCGCTGGCCCGCTACCGGGCCGCCCTGGACGCCGGACGCGAGGCGAACGACCCGTACGCCACCGGGCGCGCGATGGAATCCGTAGGGGGCGCACAGCAGGAACTCGGGGACCACGACCGCGCTGCCGACTGGTACGGGCGTGCGCTCGCCCAGCGCCTGGCGCGCGACGAGCGCGAGGACGCCGCCCGGCTGTACGGCCGTATCGCCGCCGCGCACACCTACGCGGGCCGCTACGGCGAGGCGCTGCGCAACTGGCGTGCCGCGGTGGCCGGTTACCGCAAGATCGGTGATGTGGCCGCGCACGCGCGGGCGTTGAGCGAGCTGGCGCGCGTCCAGGAGTACGCGGGGCGGCCCGAGGAGTCGCTGCGCACCTGCCAGGAGGCGGCGGAGTGGGCGAGTCGCGCGGACGACGTACGGCTGCAGGCCGCGCTCCAGCTGCGACTGGCCGACACTCTGGAGCATCTCGGCGATCCGGCGGCGGCTCGGCTGCACCGGGGCGCGGCCGAGCGGCTGCTGGGCGACGAGTTCCAGGACGGCGATCCGGACCTGCGGAAGAGCGAGCTGGACCTCCCTGAGGATGATCCAGACCCGGAACATGACGCTAACACCTGCGAAATCCGTAGTACATCAGTCGAAGATTGATGCATTGAAAGGCTAGACACCGAGAAAGCCTTCATTAGACTGGCTCTACCGCGCCTTCTCCTGCGGTCTCCTGGTGTGCCCCCGCACGTCCGGGTATGCATTGCTATGCCCCCACACCCTCCGAGCCAAGGACCGTGATCGACGTGAAGGTCGGCATCCCCCGCGAGGTCAAGAACAACGAGTTCCGCGTGGCCATCACCCCCGCCGGCGTCCATGAGCTGGTACGCCACGGCCACCAGGTCGTCGTCGAGCGGAACGCCGGCGTCGGCTCCTCGATCACGGACGACGAGTTCGTGGCCGCCGGTGCGCGCATCCTGGAGACGGCCGACGAGGTGTGGGCCACCGCCGACCTGCTGCTCAAGGTCAAGGAACCCATCGCGGAGGAGTACCACCGCCTCCGCAAGGACCAGGCGCTCTTCACCTACCTGCACCTGGCAGCCTCCAGGGAGTGCACCGACGCGCTCCTGGAATCGGGCACCACGGCGATCGCGTACGAAACCGTCGAGCTCCCCGGCCGCGCCCTCCCGCTGCTCGCCCCCATGTCCGAGGTCGCGGGCCGGCTCGCCCCGCAGGTCGGCGCCTACCACCTGATGCGCGCCAACGGCGGCCGCGGTGTCCTGCCCGGCGGTGTGCCGGGCGTGGCGGCCGGCCGGGCCGTCGTCGTCGGTGGCGGGGTCTCCGGCTGGAACGCGGCCCAGATCGCCATCGGTATGGGCTTCCACGTCACCCTGCTCGACCGCGACATCAACAAGCTCAAGGAAGCCGACAAGATCTTCGGTACGAAGATCCAGACCGTCGTCTCCAACGCCTTCGAGCTGGAGAAGGCCTGCCTGGAGGCCGATCTCGTCATCGGCGCCGTGCTGATTCCCGGCGCCAAGGCCCCGAAGCTGGTCACCAACGAACTGGTGTCGCGGATGAAGCCGGGGAGCGTTCTCGTCGACATCGCGATCGACCAGGGCGGCTGCTTCGAGGACTCGCGTCCCACGACCCACGCCGAACCCACCTTCCCGGTCCACGGATCGGTCTTCTACTGCGTCGCCAACATGCCCGGCGCGGTGCCCAACACCTCGACCTACGCGCTCACCAACGCCACGCTGCCGTACATCGTGGAACTCGCCGACCGCGGCTGGGTGGCGGCGCTGCGCCGTGATCCCACGCTCGCGAGGGGCCTCAACACCCATGACGGCAAGGTCGTCTACCGTGAGGTCGCGGAGGCGCACGGGCTGGAACACGTGGAGTTGGAGTCGCTGCTCGGTTGACCTGCCGGGCTGCTCCGCCGGTGCTCCTGGTCGACTAAACGACCAAGTCATCAGCTGGTAAAAGGCGATACGTCAACAGAGGTCGTCAACGCCCCGCACCCCGCCGGACCTTGGACGACAGGGTCCGGCCGGATGTGTGTATGGTCACTTTGCGACACTCGTTCAACTCGCCTCGAACGTAACGCTTCAACCGATTCGCGCACCGGTGAACCCTGCCGTGCGACGGCCGTACGCCCTTGACAGAGGGATGTTTCATTGCCGACACATCGGGCCGGGTCCGGCGGATTGTGTTGCTGCGAACGGCCGACACGCCATAGAGTCGCCAACCGTCGGCATGGTGCCACGCTGACCTATCGAGAAGTTTCCTGGTCACCAAGGAGGTAAGACGACTTGTGAATGAGTCGACATTTACTCCCGGGGGTGGTCAACCAGGAATGCCGGCGCGGGGCTCGGGCCCCACGGGGCTCGCGGCTGTCGGCTCCGTCGCGGTCCGCACCTTCGCAGCCCACCAGGGTCACCAGATGCCAGGGGTGACTCAGCCAGCACACATGAGCATGGATGGTCATCACGTGAACGCCATGGCCGGCGACGGTAGTGGCGGGGTCCACAACCACTTCGCCGACTACGACGAACTGCCCGACGGGCACTTCTACGACCCCGACGCCGAGTACGAGCCCGATCCGGAGTACGCGGCCACGCTCGCGCCCGACGCGGCCCGTCAGCGCCGCGAGCGCATCGGTCCCACCGGACGCCCGCTGCCGTACTTCCCGATCCCGGGTCCGCTGACCAGTCACGGCCCCGCGACGATCGTCGCGATGTGCAACCAGAAGGGCGGCGTCGGCAAGACGACGTCGACCATCAACCTGGGTGCCGCGCTCGCGGAGTACGGACGCCGGGTCCTGCTGGTCGACTTCGACCCGCAGGGCGCCCTTTCCGTGGGCCTCGGTGTGAACCCGATGGAACTCGACCTGACGGTCTACAACCTGCTCATGGAGCGGGGGATGTCCGCCGACGAGGTCCTGCTGAAGACCGCGGTCCCGAACATGGACCTGCTGCCGAGCAACATCGACCTGTCGGCGGCCGAGGTGCAACTGGTGTCGGAGGTCGCGCGCGAGTCGACGCTCCAGCGCGCCCTGAAGCCGCTCATGGCCGACTACGACTACATCGTGATCGACTGCCAGCCCTCGCTCGGCCTGCTCACCGTGAACGCCCTGACGGCGGCCCACAAGGTGATAGTGCCTCTGGAGTGCGAGTTCTTCGCGCTGCGCGGTGTCGCGCTGCTGACGGAGACCATCGAGAAGGTGCAGGAGCGGCTGAACCCGGAGCTGGAGCTCGACGGGATCCTCGCCACGATGTACGACTCGCGCACGGTGCACAGCCGCGAGGTGCTCGCCCGTGTCGTCGAGGCCTTCGACGACCACGTCTACCACACGGTCATCGGACGTACGGTCCGCTTCCCGGAGACCACGGTCGCCGGCGAGCCGATCACGACGTACGCCTCCAACTCCGTCGGTGCCGCCGCCTATCGCCAGCTCGCCAGGGAGGTGCTCGCCCGGTGTCACGCCGAGTGAGTCTGCCGGGGGCCGACGAACTGTTCCGCACCACCGGGGGCATGGCGCTCCAGTCGTCCACCCCCAGGCGCCAGGCCAACGGCGAGGCCCGCGTACCGGCTCCCGCCGGGGAGAGCGACGGTGCCGCCGCCACGGAGGACGCGCCGCACTCGGTGCCCGTCCAGGGCGGCGACGGCGCCGGCGACGAGCATGTCGCCGCCGGCGCGGACCCGGCCGAGGCCGGGGAGTCGCGCAGCCGGGGGGCCACAGGGGAGCGTTCCGGGCGGCGTCAGGGCGAGCAGGAAGGTTCTGCCTCCGCGCAGCAGGGGCCCTCACCGCAGTCGGTGTCGGCGTCCCGCAAGCGTGGCCGGGCCCCTTCGCGGCGGCCCAGTGGGCGCGAGCGGCACGACGAGAAGATCACGGTGTACGTCTCCGCCGAGGAGCTGATGGACCTGGAGCACGCGCGTCTCGTGCTGCGGGGCGAGCACGGGCTCGCGGTCGACCGCGGACGGATCGTGCGCGAAGCGGTCGCGGTGGTGCTCGCGGATCTCGAGTCCCGTGGGGACGCGAGCATCCTCGTAAGACGGTTGCGTGGGCGGTAGCGGTAGCCTGCGTGGGCCATGACCTCGAACGACGCCCCTGCCCACGGCCCCGGCTCCGCCGGTCGTCGCCGTGTGCTGGGGCGGGGGCCGGGGGGCTCGCCGCCGGATGTGCCCGGAGAACCCGTCGACGTTCCCGAGGAGCCGGCAGAGGCCAACGCGGTGGCCGGGGAAGCACCGGTTCCACCGGCGGAACCGGAACCCGGGCCGCAGCCGTCTGCCGGACCTGTGGAGCCTGCCGCGCCGGCCGAACCCGATGACGGGGTCTTCAAGGTCCGGCTCGCCAACTTCGAGGGGCCCTTCGATCTCCTCCTCCAGCTGATCTCCAGGCACAAGCTGGACGTCACCGAGGTCGCCCTCTCCAAGGTGACCGACGAGTTCATGGCGCACATCAGGGCGATGGGGCCGGACTGGGATCTCGACCAGACGACCGAGTTCCTGGTCGTGGCGGCCACCCTGCTGGACCTGAAGGCCGCGCGGCTGCTGCCCGCCGCCGAGGTCGAGGACGAGGCCGACCTGGCCCTGCTGGAGGCGCGGGACCTGCTGTTCGCGCGGCTGCTCCAGTACCGCGCGTACAAAAAGATCGCCGACATCTTCAGCCGCCGTCTCGACGACGAGGCCCGGCGCTACCCCCGCACCGTCGGACTCGAACCGCACCACGCCGAACTGTTGCCCGAGGTCGTCATCAGCATCGGGGCGGAGGGGTTCGCGAAGCTCGCCGTGAAGGCCATGCAGCCGAAACCCAGGCCGCAGGTGTACGTCGACCACATCCACGCGCCCCTGGTGAGCGTGCAGGAACAGGCCCGGATCGTGGTGGCACGGCTGCGGGAGCTGGGGGAGGCCACCTTCCAGGACCTCGTCGGGGACACCGAGGACACGCTGACGGTCGTGGCGCGCTTCCTGGCCCTGCTGGAGCTCTACCGGGAGAAGGCCGTCGCCCTGGACCAGGAGACCGCGCTCGGGGAACTGGTGGTGCGCTGGACGGGCGGGGAGGGCGGCGAGGCGCCGACGGTCACCGACGAGTTCGACCGGCCGCCAGAAGCGGTGAAGGAGGAGGAGAAGGCGTGAGCGAGGAGACCACCGAGACGCCGTCCGGCCTGCGGACCGTCGCCGATCTCGATCTCAGGCCCGCCCTGGAGGCCGTCCTCATGGTCGTGGACGAACCCGCGACCGAGGAGCACCTGGCGAAGATACTCCAGCGGCCCCGGCGGCAGATCGCGGACGCCCTGCGCGCGCTGGCCGACGAATACACCGTGCAGAGGCGCGGTTTCGAGCTGCGGCTCATCGCCGGCGGCTGGCGTTTCTACTCCCGGCCCGAGTACGCGGCGGCCGTCGAGGGCTTTGTGCTGGACGGGCAGCAGGCCCGCCTCACCCAGGCCGCACTGGAGACGCTGGCGGTCGTCGCGTACCGCCAGCCGGTCAGCCGCAGCCGGGTCTCGGCGGTCCGCGGAGTCAACTGTGACGGGGTCATGCGGACCCTGTTGCAGCGCGGTCTGGTCCAGGAGGCGGGCACGGAACCCGAAACAGGTGCGATCCTGTACACGACGACGAACTACTTCCTGGAGCGGATGGGCCTGCGAGGCCTTGCCGAACTCCCGGAGCTCGCACCCTTCCTCCCGGAGGCGGACGCGATCGAGGCCGAGACGCAGGAAGGTGTTCCGTCGTTCGATCCGGACGCTCCCGATGCTCCGGGTGCAGACGACGCAGACGACCAGACGGAATTTTGATGCGAAGCAGCGGTAGCGGTAGCGGTGGCGGCAAGAGTGGTGGCGGGCGCGGTAACTCTCGCGGCGCCGGCAACGGCGGGGGCGACAGGCGGGGCCAGGGTCAGGGCCAGGGACGCGGTCAGGGCCAGGGGCAGGGGCGCGGTCAGGCTCAGGGACGAGGCCAGGGCCAGGGCCAGGGCCAGGCGCAGGGTCGTCCCAGTAAGCCGCGCCCCGAGGAGCGCCGCTACGACGTCGGACCGGCCGCGACCCCGGACGGTCCGAAGTCCGGGCGCGGTGCCTCCGCGCGCGGCGGTGCCAAGGGCGGACCCAAGCAGAGCCAGGGCAGCACCGGACGGGGGCGCTGGGCCCCGGCCACCTCTCGCGAGTACGACGCGCGGGCCGAGGAGCGCAACCGGGAGCGTTACGCCGGCAAGGAGGACGTCAAGCTGCCCAAGACGTTCCCGGGCGCCGAGCAGGAGGGCGAGCGGCTCCAGAAGATCCTCGCGCGCGCGGGCTACGGTTCCCGGCGGGCCTGCGAGGAGCTGATCGAGCAGGCGCGGGTCGAGGTCAACGGCGAGATCGTGGTGGAGCAGGGGCTGCGCGTCGACCCCGAGCACGACGAGATCAAGGTCGACGGGCTGACGGTGGCCACGCAGTCGTACCAGTTCTTCTCGCTGAACAAGCCCGCGGGTGTCGTCTCCACGATGGAGGACAACGAGGGCCGGCAGTGCCTCGGCGACTACGTGACGAACCGCGAGACGCGGCTCTTCCACGTCGGACGGCTCGACACCGAGACCGAGGGCGTCATCCTGCTCACCAACCACGGTGAGCTGGCGCACCGGCTGACCCACCCCAAGTACGGCGTCAAGAAGGTCTACCTCGCGCACATCGTGGGCCCGATCCCGCGCGACCTGGGCAAGCAGCTCAAGGACGGCATCCAGCTGGAGGACGGGTACGCGCGGGCGGACCATTTCCGGGTCGTCGAGCAGACAGGCAAGAACTACCTGGTGGAGGTCACCCTCCACGAGGGGCGCAAGCACATCGTGCGCCGCATGCTCGCGGAGGCCGGCTTCCCGGTCGACAAGCTGGTGCGCGTCTCCTTCGGTCCGATCACCCTGGGCGACCAGAAGTCGGGCTGGCTGCGCCGCCTGTCCAACACCGAGGTCGGCATGCTGATGAAGGAAGTCGATCTGTAGAACGTGGAAGCGCGTTGAGCGCCTCGTGATGTGTCGGCCGGTTCCGGAGCCTTCCGGGGCCGGCCGCATTCGTCTGCCAGGAGGGCCTCCGGCGGACCTCTGGGTGCACCGGAGGGGATTCGGCGCCCTCCGGGTCTCGCGCGCCTTCCTGGGCGCCTGAGGGGCCACTGAGGGGCTTCTGGCGTATGAGGGTCGTCAAGAAGGGTTGTGCGGGCCGCGCGGGCTCTTTATAGTCGGAATGACTATTGGTCATGGTGACCATAAAGGGGATCGCGAGGGAGTGGGCGGGCATGACCGCACCTGTGAACGGAGCGGCCCGGGGCCGGGCCCCCGAGGGGTACGACAAGTACGCCTTCGAACCCTTCGCCGTCACCGTCGATCTGGCCGTCCTCACACTCCGCGCGGGCGCGCTGCACGTCCTGCTCGTCGAGCGCGGTCACGAGCCGTACGTCGGCCGCTGGGCGCTGCCCGGGGGCTTCGTCCTGCCCGCCGAGTCCGCGGAGACGGCGGCCCGTCGTGAACTCGCCGAGGAGACCGGCCTGTCGGACGTGTCCGGGCTGCACCTGGAGCAGCTGCGCACCTACAGCGAACCCGACCGCGACCCGAGAATGCGGGTCGTGTCCGTGGCCTTCGCCGCGCTGCTCCCGCACGCGCCAGAACCGCACGGTGGCGGGGACGCGGCGCAGGCACAGTGGCTGCGGTACAACGCGCTCGGGCCGCTCGCCTTCGACCACGACCGCATCCTGGCCGACGCCCACGACCGGGTCGGCGCCAAGCTGGAGTACTCCTGCATCGCGACCGCCTTCTGCCCGCCCGAGTTCACCCTCGGCGAGCTGCGGCGGGTCTACGAGACAGTGTGGGGCACCGTGCTCGACCCTCCCAACTTCCGCCGCAAGGTGCTCGCCACGCCGGGCTTCGTCGTAGCCGTACCGGGCGCCGCGCGCCTCACCGGCGGCCGGGGCAAGCCCGCCGCGCTGTACCGCGCGGGCACCGCGGCCACCCTGCACCCGCCGTTGCTGCGTCCGACCACGTCGGTGTCGCCGGCCTCACCCCCGCCGTCCCCTCCCTCGTCACCGTCCCCTTCGTCACCATCACCAGCTCCGACGTCACCGGAAGGACGCCCCGAATGACCACCACGACCGTCAGGAAGCGTGCCGCGAGCGGAGCGTTGATCGGGCTCGCGCTCGGCGACGCCCTGGGCTTCCCGACCGAGTTCAACGACATCCCGTCCATCCTCGCCAAGTGCGGGCCATGGCGGCAGATGGAGCTGCCCACACCAGCGATCGTCACCGACGACACCCAGATGACGCTGGCGCTCGCACACGGACTGCGCGCGGCGACGGACCGCGGGCTGCTCGCCCCGGCGGGCATGGAGAAGCCGGTACGCGAGGAGTTCGTGAAGTGGTTCCGGTCGCCGGACAACAACCGGGCGCCGGGCCACACCTGCCTGGTCGCCTGCAACCTGCTGGAGAACGAGCGGCTGCCCTGGCAGGAGGCCAGCCAGATCGGGTCGAAGGGCTGCGGAGCCAACATGCGCGTGGCGCCCGTGGGCCTGGCCCCGGGGCTGAGCGACGAACAGCGCGCGGGCGCCGCCCAGTTGCAGGCCGCGCTCACCCACGGACACCCGACGGCACTGGCCGCGTCCGACCTCACCGCGCACGCCGTACGGCTGCTCGCCCAGGGATCCGATCCGGCAGGGCTGGTGACCCTGCTCCGTACGTACGCGCACGAGAGCCGCAGCCACTACCACCACCGCTGGCTGGGCGACCTGTGGACCCGCAGCCACGATTCGAGCCCCGAGCACTTCATCGCCCGTGGCTGGGACGATTGCCTGGCGATCCTGGACCGGCTCCAGCTGGCCGTCCGCACCGCGTCGCCCGAGGACGACCCCTGCCTGGCCACCGGCGCCGGCTGGATCGCCGAAGAGGCCCTGGCGACCGGCCTGCTGTGCTTCCTGCTCTTCCCCGGCGAGCCCCTCACGGCCCTGCGCCGCGCCGCCTGCACCTCGGGCGACTCGGACTCGATCGCCTGCCTCACCGGAGCCTTCGCCGGCGCCCACCACGGCGCCGACGCCTGGCCGACCCGCTGGGTGGACCGCATCGAGTACGGGGGTGACCTGCAGACGCTGGGGGCGCTCTGGGACTCTTGACGGATGAACAGTGCCCTGGACCTCGCGGACCTCCCCGCCCTCGGCCTGACATCGGTGGTCGCCGAGCAGCCCGACCCGGTGCTCTTCGCCACCGTCTCGGGCGCCCACCTCTACGGCTTCCCGTCCCGCGACTCGGACGTGGACCTCCGGGGCGTCCATGTGCTGTCGGCCGCCGACCTGGTCGGACTGCGCGAACCGGAGGAGACCCGGTCGCGGATGTGGGTGCGGGACGATGTCGAGCTGGACCTCGTCACCCACGACCTGCGCAAGTTCGTACGGCTGATGCTGCGCCGCAACGGCTATGTGCTGGAGCAGCTGCTGTCCCCGCTGGTCGTGCACACGTCCGATGCCCACCGGGAACTCGCCGCGCTCGCCCCCGGCGTCCTCACCGGCCACCACGCCCACCACTACAGAGGCTTCGCGGTGACGCAGTGGCGGCTCTTCGAGAAGACCGGCGAACTCAAGCCGCTGCTCTACACGTTCCGCGTGCTGCTCACCGGCATCCACCTGATGCGCGGCGGTGAGGTGCAGGCCCATCTGCCCACGCTCGTCGGGGAGATCGCCGACGCGCCCGCGTATCTTCCGGAGCTGGTCGCGGCCAAGGCGGAGCAGGAACACGGAGTGGCCGATGTCGACCACGCGCGCGTGGCGGGCGATGTGGAACGGCTGCACGGTGTCCTGGACGAGGCACAGGCCGCCTCAGGGTTGCCGGATGCCCCTGCCGTGCACGACGCCCTGCACGACTTCGTCGTAAGGGTCCGGCTGGCAGGCTGAAGTGCGGCGGGTGCGGACAAGGAAGTCCTCGACGCGTCGCCGGTCCGGTTCCTCCGGGAGCGGGCTGCGGTCGGACGCGTCCCCGGCCTCCGTCGCGAGGCTGTTCATCCGGGACTCGACGTCCGGCCACGGCACCTCGCCCCGCTTCACCGCCAGCAGCCCCTCGCGCTCGTCGCCGACGTCGATCGTCAGCGTGCCCGTGCGCAGCAGGTCGCGGCAGCTCATCAGGAGGCGCAGCAGGTGCATCGCGTGCTTCCAGCGCGGGGCACCGTGGATGCGGACGTCGGCCTCCAGCTTCCTGCGCTGGCCGAGCGCGTAGCGCGCGAACGTCTCGTGCGCCTGGCGGGAGAGGAACGCCTCACGCAGCGCGAGGAGTTCACGGCCCGTGTCATCCGCGTACTCCACGTGAGGGGAGTGCAGGCACTCCAGGATGTTCGGGTTGGCCCGCAGCGCCAGCGTGCAGAAGCGTTCCAGCTCCCAGCTGAACTGTTCCTCCGCCGGGCCCTCCACATGCGTGGGCGGCTTCTCGAAACGCCAGAACAGGGGAGTGGGCGCGAGGAACACCCCGCGCCGGTCCGTGTCGCTGCCGCCCGTCGCCAGGCCGAAGGCGCGCGAACCCATCACGCAGGCGTAGACGGTGTGGTCGCGGACCAGGGCCTCGGGGGCGGGATGCGGGTGCATTCCGGGAGCGTACGCGCGAGCCTCAGGCCAGGCGGATCGAATTTCCCGTGACCGTGATCTTCTTCTCGGCCAGCGGCTGTGTCGCCGGCCGTTTGGTCACCGAACCGTCAGTGATGCTGAACTTGCTGCCGTGGCAGGTGCAGTTGATCGTGCCGCCCGTGACGTTCGCCACCGGGCACTGCTGGTGTGTACAGATCGATGTGAAGGCCTTGAACTCGCCCTCCTGCGGCTGTGTCACCACGACCTGCTGGTCCTTGAAGATCGTGCCGCCGCCGACCGGGATGTCGGCTGTCGCGGCCAGTTCCTGGCCGGGGGTGCCGACGGAGACCTCCGAGGACGAGGACTCGTCGCCGTACTCGCTGCATCCCGCCGTGAGCGCCGCCGCGCCCGTCGCGAGGAGGACCGTGCGTCGCGTCGGGCCTTGCGTCATGTCGTCACTCCGAAGTTGCTGAAGAACCAGAGGGCGGAGGTGAGCCAGACGATCGTCAGGACGGTGAAGACCAGTCCGCCGACGACCGGCAGCAGCCAGCCGGGCAGTCGATCCCAGCGAAGCAGCAGCATCTTTGCACTGAATACGCCGAAGAAGAAGCAACCCAGGAGGGAGTGCCACATCACGCGTGAATCGTAGGTTTGATATCCGAACGCGTACAGACAGTGCACCGCCACCGGAACGGACACCAGGAACGCGATCCGCCCCGACCAGCGGTGCAGCCTCGCCGACCAACTCGGGCCCGGCAGCTTCCCGTACACCATGAGCGCCGACACGACCTGGACGAGTGCGAAGCCGAACGCCCCCGTCGCGAGCCAGGACTTCACCGCGCCCGTGCTGCTGAACCCGGCCAGGTTGAAGGCGGTGCCCTCCGGGTCGTGGACCTTGCCGTAGACCCCCAGGGCCAGCGCCACCCCGGCGGCGACGAGCGCCGGGACGAGGTAGCGGGCCGAACTCGGGCCGCCGGGAGCCGGTGGGCGCGGAGGGAAGCTCTGGGTGGCGGCGTTCGGGTCCACGGTCATGTTCGGCTCCCTGGGTGAAGGCGGTGCGTCACGGTGTGACCGGGCGGGCCGTGAGCCGCTGGCCGTCGATCGTCACCGCGCCGGTCTCCGGGTCGATCCGGGGCGCGGGGGAGGGCTCGCCGTCGCGGTTGAGGATGCCGACCTGGTCCCCCGTGGACAGCACGATCCAGCCGCCGTCGATCTCGGCGTTCCGCACGGTCGCGGTCGCCCGGTAAAGCCCGGACGGCTTGACCGCCTTGTCCGCGGTGAAGGCGTAGGGCCCGCCCTCGATGTCGACCGTGCCGCGGATGCTCCCGCCCTTGAGGGTGCCGTTCAGTACGGAGCCGCCCTCGCCGGTGAGCTTCATGGAACCGTCGTCCTCGACATCACCCCTCAGCCACGACTCCTTGTCGCGGCCGTCGCAGAAGTACGCGATCGCCCTGCCGTCGCGCAGCGAGACGGACACCGCGGCGGAGTCGTCGTCCGTGCGCCCGGCGTAGTCGGCGTTCGGCACGGAGACCTTCGTGGGTGAACGGGACGGGGTGACGGGCGGGGAAGGCGATGGGGACGCCGTCGTGTTCGTGGCTGCCGGGGACGGCGACACCTTGTCGGCGGGTGTGTCCGCCTGGGACGTGGAGGCCGGCTTCGTTCCTGTCGTCGCATTGAGCGACAGCATGAACAGGGCCAACAACAGTCCCGCGAGCAGTGTGAAAAGCGGTCCGGTGCGCTTCATCGAGCCTCCCCCGCGGCGAGCTTCCTGCTATGAGAGCGGACCCGCGCCCCGGCGTCCAGAGCGCACGGGCGTGTTCGCGCTCCAAGTCGCGGATCGGGGCGAATCGGGTGACATTGGCAAAGCTCCGCGCGAGTCGCGTGGCGCGTCTCAGCGGGCGGGCGCCGCATGTCCGCTCCGTGCGGGCTGACTAGGCTGGACGGACCAGGAGCCGATCCGTCGATCCGACGCCGGGATCAGCTCCGTACACGTACATCAGCGAGGAGCATCACCGTGGCGGTACGAGCGGTCCGGGGCGCCGTCCAACTGGACCGGGACGAGGCCGGGCACATGGACGAGCGGGTCAGCGAGCTGCTCACCGCGGTCCTGGAGCGCAACAGCCTTACCGCGGACGACCTGATCAGCGTCTGGTTCACGGCCACCCCCGACCTGCACAGCGACTTCCCGGCCGCCGCGGCCCGCAAGCTCGGTATCGTCGACGTACCGCTGATCTGTGCCCAGGAACTGGACATCGAGGGCGCGATGCCACGGGTCGTCCGCATCCTCGCCCACATCGAGTCCGACCTGCCCCGTGCCGACATCGCGCACGTCTACCTCGGTGCCGCGGGGGCCCTGCGCAAGGACATCGCCCAGTGAGAACCGCACTCGTCATCGGTACGGGCCTCATCGGTACGTCCGCCGCGCTGGCGCTCTCCTCGCGTGGCGTCGTCGTCCACCTCGCCGACCACGACCCCGAGCAGGCCCGTACGGCGTCCGCGCTGGGTGCCGGTACGGACGAGGCGCCGGAGGGGCCGGTCGACCTCGCGATCATCGCCGCGCCCCCCGCGTACGTGGCCGGTGTCCTCGCCGACGCGATGCGCCGGGGTGTAGCCCGCGGCTACCTCGACGTGGCCAGCGTCAAGGGCGGCCCGCGCCGCGAGCTGGAGGCGCTGGGCCTCGACCTGGCGTCGTACATCGGTTCGCATCCCATGTCGGGCCGCGAGAAGTCCGGCCCGCTGGCCGCGACCGGCGACCTCTTCGAGGGCCGACCCTGGGTGCTGACGCCGACCCGCGACACCGACACCGAGGTTCTGAACCTCGCGCTCGAACTGGTCTCGCACTGCCGTGCGGTCCCCGTCGTCATGGACGCGGACGCCCACGACCGTGCCGTGGCTCTCGTCTCTCACATGCCCCACCTGGTCTCCAGCATGGTCGCCGCGCGGCTGGAGAACGCCGAGGAGGCGGCCGTACGGCTGTGCGGGCAGGGCATCCGGGACGTGACCCGGATCGCCGCGTCGGACCCCGGCATGTGGATCGACATCCTCTCCGCCAACCCCGGGCCGGTCGCCGACCTCCTCACGGACGTCGCCGCCGACCTGGAGGAGACGGTTCAGGCACTGCGTTCCCTCCAGTCCTCCGACGAGGCGAAGCGCCGCGAGGGCGTCAGCGGGGTCGAGGACGTGCTGCGGCGCGGCAACGCGGGGCAGGTCCGGGTGCCCGGCAAGCACGGGTCCGCTCCGCTGGTGTACGAGGTCGTGGCCGTTCTCATCGACGACCAGCCCGGGCAGCTGGCCCGGATCTTCGCAGACGCGGGGCGGGCGGGCGTCAACATCGAGGACGTGCGCATCGAGCATGCGACGGGGCAGCAGGCGGGGCTCGTGCAGTTGATGGTTGAACCGAAGGCGGCAGCCGTGCTTTCGGCCTCGCTGCGGGAGCGAGGGTGGGCGATCCGGCAGTAGTGAGCGGTGCCGGTGCCGGCCTCGCTGTGGGCTGCCGCCCCCCGGACCCGGCCTCGGCCCTGAAGGGGCCGCGTCCTCGAACGCCGGACGGGCTGACTGCGTGCGGCCGGAAGAGTGACCCGCACCCAGTAACCTTGTCCGGGGCACCAACCGGCCCCACCCCACCACCCCGGACCAGGAAAGGTGCCTCCACAGTGGATCGCGCCGCAGTGATTGTCGCCATTGACGGGCCCTCCGGCACAGGCAAGTCGAGCACGTCGAAGGCCGTTGCCGCGCAACTCGGGCTGAGCTACCTGGACACCGGGGCCCAGTACCGGGCGATCACCTGGTGGATGGTGAACAACGGGATCGACCTCACGGACCCCTCCGCGATCGCCGCCGTGGCCGGCAAGGCCGAGATCGTCTCCGGCACGGACCCGCAGAACCCGACGATCACCGTGGACGGCACCGACGTCGGCGGTCCGATCCGCACCCAGGAGGTCACCTCCAAGGTCAGCGCGGTGAGCGCCGTACCGGAGGTGCGGGCCCAGATCACCGAGTTGCAGCGTTCCATCGCCGCGGCCGCCGAGAAGGGGATCGTCGTCGAGGGGCGGGACATCGGGACGACCGTGCTCCCCGACGCCGACCTGAAGATCTTCCTCACCGCGTCCCCGGAGGCGCGTGCCGCCCGGCGCAGCGGTGAGCTGAAGGGTGCCGACGTCAACGCCACCCGTGAGGCGCTGCTGAAGCGGGACGCCGCCGACAGCAGCCGCAAGACCTCGCCGCTCGCCAAGGCGGACGACGCGGTGGCGGTCGACACGTCCGAGCTGACCCTCCAGCAGGTCATCGAGTGTGTTGTCACCCTCGTCGAGGAGAAGCGGGACGCGAGGTGAGCGACCCGTCGAAGGCCCCGTCGAAGCGGGGCGCCGAGGTCGGGCGGCGCATCGGCGTCGGCCTGATGTACGGGCTGTGGAAGCCGCGCGTCCTGGGCGCCTGGAAGGTGCCCGTGAGCGGGCCGGTGATCCTCGCCGTCAACCACTCCCACAACATCGACGGGCCGATGGTCATCGGCGTGGCGCCCCGTGCGTCGCACTTCCTGGTCAAGAAGGAGGCGTTCATCGGGCCGCTCGCCCCCTGTATGCGCGCCCTCGGCCAGGTGGAGGTGGACCGCTCGACGGCCGACCGTACGGCGATCACCAACGCCCTGGGTGTGCTGGCGAGCGGCGGGGTGCTCGGCATCTTTCCCGAGGGCAGCCGGGGCGAGGGTGACTTCGCCTCGCTGCGGGCCGGGCTCGCCTACTTCGCGGTGCGCAGTGGGGCTCCCGTCGTTCCGGTGGCCGTTCTGGGAAGTACCGACCGGCCCGGACGGTTGATAAAGGGGCTGCCTCCGCTGCGCAGCCGCGTCGACGTGGTCTTCGGTGACCCGTTCGAGGCGGGCGACGGCACCGGGCGGCGTACGCGCACGGCGCTGGACGAGGCGACCGTACGCATTCAGAAGCAGCTCACCGCGCACCTGGAGAACGCCAGACGGCTCACCGGCCGTCTGGAAAACGCCGGGCGCCTCGCTGAGCGCTGAGAGACACTTGAGTACTTGAGTAGTGGATCACCCGATAACGGGGGGTTCCACCGATCACCACGATGAACGAGGTACGGACTTCATGAACGACCACATTCCCTCCGAGGGCTCGGGAGAGTACGAGCACGGAGAGCTTGGCGATGCCGAGTACGCGGAGTTCATGGAGCTCGCCGCGGTGGAGGGCTTCGACATCGAGGATGTCGAGGGCGCGATCGACGAGGCGGGGCACGGTCCGCTGCCCGTTCTCGCCGTCGTCGGGCGGCCGAACGTCGGCAAGTCGACGCTCGTCAACCGCATCATCGGGCGCCGTGAGGCCGTCGTCGAGGACAAGCCCGGTGTCACCCGCGACCGCGTCACCTACGAGGCCGAATGGGCCGGGCGGCGCTTCAAGATCGTCGACACCGGCGGCTGGGAGCAGGACGTCCTCGGTATCGACGCCTCAGTGGCCGCGCAGGCCGAGTACGCGATCGAGGCGTCCGACGCGGTCGTCTTCGTCGTCGACGCCAAGGTCGGCGCGACCGACACCGACGAGGCGGTCGTCCGGCTGCTGCGCAAGGCCGGCAAGCCCGTCGTCCTGTGCGCCAACAAGGTCGACGGGCCGAGCGGCGAGGCCGACGCCACGTCCCTGTGGGCCCTCGGGCTCGGCGAGCCGCACCCCGTCTCCTCCCTGCACGGCCGCGGCACCGGCGACATGCTGGACGCCGTCCTGGAGGCGCTGCCCGCGGCGCCCGCGCAGACCTTCGGCGCCGGGGTCGGCGGCCCGCGCCGCATCGCCCTCATCGGCCGCCCGAACGTCGGCAAGTCCTCGCTGCTGAACAAGGTGGCGGGACAGGAGCGCGTCGTCGTCAACGAGATCGCGGGCACCACCCGTGACCCGGTCGACGAGCTCATCGAACTCGGTGGCGTCACCTGGAAGTTCATCGACACGGCGGGCATCCGCAAGCGCGTCCACCTCCAGCAGGGCGCCGACTACTACGCTTCGCTGCGTACGGCCGCCGCCGTCGAGAAGGCCGAGGTCGCGGTCATCCTGATCGACGGCTCCGAGAACATCTCCATCCAGGACCAGCGGATCGTCACCATGGCCGTCGAGGCGGGCCGTGCGATCGTCCTCGCCTACAACAAGTGGGACACGCTCGACGAGGAACGCCGCTACTACCTGGAGCGGGAGATCGAGACCGAGCTCGCCCAGGTGGCGTGGGCGCCGCGTGTCAACGTCTCGGCGCGTACCGGCCGCCACATGGAGAAGCTGGTCCCCGCGATCGAGGCCGCCCTCGCGGGCTGGGAGACCCGGGTTCCCACGGGTCGGCTGAACGCCTTCCTCGGTGAGCTGGTCGCCGCCCACCCGCACCCGATCCGGGGCGGTAAGCAGCCGCGCATCCTGTTCGGCACGCAGGCGGGCACCAAGCCCCCGCGGTTCGTGCTCTTCGCCTCCGGCTTCATCGAGGCGGGTTACCGCCGCTTCATCGAGCGTCGCCTGCGCGAGGAGTTCGGCTTCGACGGCACGCCGATCCACATCTCGGTGCGGGTACGTGAGAAGCGCGGCAGGAAGAAGTAGCGGCGGTACGTCCGTCGCGCATGACTGAGGGCGGCTCCCATGGGAGCCGCCCTCAGTCATGCGCGGGTGGTGGTCACAGGCCCCGGCGCGGGCCCGGTGGCAGCGCCGCCGGGATGTGGGTCATTCCGGTGTAGTGCTGCTGCCGGGCGCCCGTCTGCCATACGGCGGTCGGGGTGGCCGTCTGCCTTTGCTGCGCGTCGAGTTGGCCGACCCGCTGCCAAACGGACGGCTGCGCGCCGCCCTGGCTGCCCTGAGTGCCGTTGCGCGCGCTGAACGCACCCGCGCTGTAGGCGCTGTACGAGCCCGAGCTGTGCGAACCGAACGTGCTCGACCCGTGCGAGCCGCCGAACGGGGGGAGGCCGTTCGGGCCGGCCCCGAAGGCCGCGAAGTTCAGCGCGTCCTCGCCGCTGCGGTCACCCGGCAGCGAGCGGAAGGACTTGCCGTACTCGGCGTAGAGCGCGTCGTAGATCGGCGTGGCCGATGGGCCGCTGGGGTAGTCCTGGGCCGACCGCACGGACGGGACCGACTGATAGGACTGGCGGCGGGTGACGTCGTAGGTGTGCACGTACGTCCAAACGACCCCACCGCCCAACGGATGCGGCCGACGTCCGGGTTTGCGGGCAACGGAAGGGCGAGCCGGAGCGTGCCGGGCGCGTGGAGCGCCCAGAGGGGGCGCGGGGAAATGCGCGACCAGCCACACTCAACCGTTGAGTCGCCGACATGCCGAACCGCCCCTGGTCTGTTGCTCACGTGCCCGCCAGAGGCAACGCGCTGGCGACCAGCTTTCCGTTGCCCGCCGCCTTGTCCAGCGCGTCCCGGAGCAGGTCCTCGCGGGGCTGGCGGCCGATCGAGCCGACCGGGGCCGCGAACATCAGCACCTGCTGGTGCTTGTTGGCGGCGGCGCGCCAGCTCTCGGTGACCTGGAGCGGCTGGTGAGCCTGCCACCAGGCCACCGCGGAGCCGCCGTTCGGCCCCGGCTGGAGTACGGCGTGCAGCTGGCCCGCCGCGAGCAGTACCGACCAGCCGTGGAGCACGGGCGGCACCTCCCTCAGTTCGGGCAGCGGCATGAAGCCCTGCTCGATGAGGAGCGGCAGGAAGTCGTCGCCGGCGCCGGTCGCGCCGGGGCGGACGATCGGGGCGGTCGGTTCCACGACCAGGGCGGGGTGCAACTCGCCCTCGATCAGGACGAGTCCGCTGGTGACGCCCAGTACGGCCTGCTCGGGTGCGGCCATGGGGGCCTCCTCATCGGCGTTGATGGAGCGGACCGCGCCCTGGAGCTGCTCCTCGGTGACCTGGACGACCTGCGAGGGCAGGCAGCCGGCGTGGGCGAAGGCGAGTACGGCGGTCTCGTCCCCGATGAAGAGGACGGTGCTGGTGCGCTCCTGGGCGGAGTCGCCCGGCGTGCGGCAGGACGTGCAGTCGTAACTGCCCGGGGCGTTGTCGCCGGCGAGCAGGCGGTCGGCTTCTTCGTCGCCGATCTCGGCGCGGACCTGGTCGCTGACATCGAGCATGCGCGGCACGGGTGGCTCCCTCGGGATGCGGTGCGTGGCGAGACCGGGTCGCTCCCGGCCGGTGAGCCCGGACAGTCCGGGCTCATGAAGATGACAACGGGCGATCTGTGGCGGGAGTCACGCTGCACGGCGCACGGAATCGAACCAACCTGCGCGCTCGGTCACGCTGGGTGCGGAATTGGACACTCCATGTCAAGTAACGGACAGGTTACGGAAGTTGGTTCGGTGAACTGACTCACAGTTTGTCCGAGGAGCTGGTCGACAAATCATGAAATGAGCGCATGAAGTGGGTGGCCTGAATTCGCCGATACCTGCGGTAACCATGAACTGGCCTGGGGCAACAGGGAGTTGGTTGATAACGGCTCGTCAGGCTCCATAGATTCCTCCGCCGTGTGCAGCGAGCACCGCTCGGGTACGTCCGTTGGCCGCGCAGAACCAGACACCGCGCAGCAATACCGCCGACGGACGGGGCGGAGCGTGCCGACCGCGTTTCCGCGCGGCCGACGCGCCCCGGTCAGGGGGAGCCCGGGTCCGTAGAGAGGGATCTACATGTCCGAATGTGCCGACAGTTACACCCGCAAGTCGCGCAAGACGGCCGTCCTCGCCGGGGCGGCACTGCTCGCCCCGCTCGGGCTGCTGGCCACGGCCGGCAACGCCACGGCAGCCGACAGCGGGGTGTGGGACCGCATCGCCCAGTGCGAGAGCGGCGGAAACTGGCACATCAACACCGGCAACGGCTACTACGGCGGACTCCAGTTCTCCGCCGGCACCTGGCGCGCCTACGGCGGCACGGCCTACGCGGCCACCGCCGACGGGGCCAGCAGGGCCCAGCAGATCGCCGTCGCCACCAAGGTCCAGGGCGCCCAGGGCTGGGGCGCGTGGCCGACCTGTTCGGCGCGCGCCGGAGCCTCCGGGAGCGCTCCCGCCGTATCGGGCACCGACTCGGGCTCCGGTTCGGCCTCCACCAAGTCGACGAAGAAGTCGGCCAAGCCGTCCACCGGGCAGTCGGCCGGGAACGCGACCGGTTCCGGCGAGTCCGCCGCGTCCAAGGCACCGGAACGTTCACCGGCCCACACCGGGCGCAGCTCCTCCCGCGGTGACTACACCGTCCGCGCGGGCGACACCCTGAGCGGTATCGCCGCCCGGTACACGACCACCTGGCAGCACCTCTACGCCGCCAACAAGGCCGTCATCGGCGACAGTCCCGACCTGATCGTGCCCGGTCAGAGGCTCGACATCTGAGCCGCTCCCCCCGCCTCGTGCACGGTGCCCCACCCGGCCTGCGACCGGGTGGGGCACCGGCGTCCGCAGCCGTGCAGGTCACGCCGACGGGCCCGCCGGTTCGGCCGCCTCCCCGCTGAACGTGACCGCGCCCCGGCGGAGTTCGTACACGAGAGCGCGGCGGCCGTGCCAGCCGGGCGCCGGCGCCAGACCGTGCCGGCCGATCGCCGGCCAGGTGGTTCACGGAAGCCGCCCGGGGCCTGTGCGGAAGCCGGAACGGGCGCACGCGCGCGCGTGTCGACGGCTTCATGAACCGCAGCGAGGGATACACGGCCGGCGGTCTGCTGGTTCCGGTGCGCTTCGAGCGGTCGGCCCGGCCCCCGACGTCGCGCCGGACGTGTCCGCCGGTGGCCCGGTGGCAGGACGGCAGGGGATGGATCTCCCCGGGCGACATGTACGCCGACTGCTTCGACGTACCGCAGCTGGCGTACCGGCCATGACAGTTGAGGACTGTAGTTGTCCGCGACCGCTGGCAGACTCGCCTCCATGTTGGAGACCTCGGCACGTCTGCTGCGCCTGCTCTCGCTGCTCCAGGCCCATCGCGAATGGTCCGGCGCCGACCTGGCCGACCGCCTGAAAGTGACACCACGTACCGTCCGCCGGGACGTGGACCGGCTGCGCGAGCTCGGCTATCCCGTGCACGCCAGTCCGGGCACCGGCGGCGGCTACCGGCTCGGCGCCGGGGCCGAGCTGCCGCCGCTGCTGCTGGACGACGACGAGGCGGTCGCCGTGGCGGTCGGGCTGCGCACCGCCGCCGGGCAGGGCATCGAGGGCATCGGCGAGACCTCCGTACGGGCACTGGCCAAACTGGAACAGGTGCTGCCCGACCGGCTCCGCCGACGGGTCGGGGCCCTGAACGCCTTCACCGTGCCGATGCTGCACGGGCCACACTCCTCCGTCGTCGACCCGGCCGTCCTCACCGGACTCGCCCACCTCTGCCGGGACACGGAGCGGCTGCGCTTCGAGTACCGCGGACACGACGGGTCCGTGTCCCGCCGTACGGTCGAACCGCACCGACTGGTGTGCACCGAGCGGCGCTGGTACCTGGTCGCCTGGGATGCCGACCGCGCCGACTGGCGTACGTTCCGGGTGGACCGCATCACACCGAAGCCGCCGCACGGCCCGCGCTTCGCCCCTCGTACGCCCCCTGCCGACGATCTCGCCGCCTATGTCTCCAAAGGAGTGTCCACGCGCGCGTACGCCTCGCACGCCGTCGTCCGGCTGCTGGTGCCCCTCGCGGAGGCCGCCGAGCGGATCTCGCCCTCCGCGGGGACGCTGGAGCCGGACGGCGAAGAGGCCTGTCTGCTGCGCACCGGGGCCGCGAGCCTCGACGTGATGGTCATCCACGTCATGCTGATGGGCTTCGAGTTCGAGGTGCTGGAGCCCGTGGAGCTCGTCGACGTGATCAGGGCCGCCCGGGACCGGCTGTCTCGCGCGGTGGAGCGGTCGCCCCGTACGGAAAGCGGTTCGGGGGCAGCGTCATGAACAGGTGTTGCGGGGGTTGTGTGGGGAACTCGTGGGTGTTTTATATGTTCTGTCGTCAGGCTGGTGGCCGGGACGCGTGGCATCAGCACGTATGACGCGTGTAAGAAACGCGTAAGGCGCAGCGGTCGGGGTGCCCGGCGTAATTCGTTCTCCCGGGGTCGGCCTTCCGGCCTCCTCGATCGGGGTTTATCGGGGGCCCCGGAGAGGTGGCGAATTACGTTCGAATGGCTGCGGGAAGTATGGGTGACTGCGCCTTCCTCATGCCGTGCGCGTGATGACTGTCCGTCGACGCGGGTGTCGTGATCTTGTGACAGAAGCGTGACCGGAGTCGTACCGAGCGATGCAGGGTGGCGGGGGTCTGGGCTTCCCCGGCTGCCGGTGGGCGCCTACGGTGACGGGCATGGCATCGATTCCCAGGCCCGAAGAACCTCAGGACAGTCCGGACACCTACGTCGGCCTCGACTCGGCGCGGGCCGAGCGGCGTGCCCGGGAGCGTGGCTGGTCGGTGGTGCGGTCGCTGCCGCCCGGGGCGATCATCACCATGGAGTACCGCTCGGGGCGGCTCAACTTCGAGGTCGCCAACGGCACGGTGACGCGCTGCTGGAAGGGCTGAAACCGTTCGGCATGCCCCCACCGGCTCAGCTGTTGCCGGGCAGGGGGCGTGCCGTCTGGGTGCCTGTGCCGCGCGGGGCGCGGTCCGCGTGCGGTGGGCGGCGGCTGCCGGCCGGGGTGACCGGCGTGCGCTCCGAGCGGCTCGCGTGCGGGCCCGGGGTGAGATGGGCGGGGTGGGCGGGCGCCCGGGACGAGCGGGCCGCCGGAGCGGTGTTCTCGCGGGCCGCGGCCTCTTCCTCGGCGGTCGCGTGCGGACCGAGGAGCGTGGGCGTGCGGACCCGGGCCGGGGCGGGCGCGGGGAGGGTGCCACGGGCGCGCCGGCGGTCCCGCAGGCTCAGGATCCAGGTCTCGGTCCGGGTGATCAGAGGCTCGCACCACGGCAGCGCCAGGAGGACCAGCAGACCCGCGACCCAGCCCAGGATGACATCGCTCAGCCAGTGCGTACCCAGGTAGACCGTGGTGAGGCCGACGCCGAGCGACATCAGTGCCGAACTGGCGGACAGCCAGCGCCTCGCCCGCGGGGTCGCCGCCAGATAGGCCAGAATGCCCCAGGTCACCACGGCGTTCGCGGTGTGACCGCTGGGAAATATATCCCCGCCCATACCCATCTCGTTCGAACCGATGGTGGTCGCGTAATGGGGCCCGAGGCGGCCCATGCCGATCTTGGCGGCACCGACCGTGACGTTGAGCAGCAGCAGCGCCGCGCCGAACACGAGCAGCGGGCGCAGGGTGTGCTGACGCCAGGCGCGCCAGCCCAGCCAGGCCGAGATCATCACGGCGGTGGGGCCGCGCTGGCCGAGCACCACGTAGTAGTCGAGGAACGCGTGAATCTCCGGCCACTGCTGGTAGGGCCGGAAGAACATGACCTGCCAGTCGAGCCGGACCAGCCACGAGGTGATGACTACGGCCCACACGGTGGAGAGGTAGAAGACCAGGGTCGCCACAATGAGCACGATCCTGTGCCGGCTCATCCTCGGCACATCGAGGGTCGGCCGTCCCGGTTCCCGGTCCAGCCTCGCGAACACCCGGTCCAGACGGGCGAGGTTTCGTTCGGTACGCACGTAATCGACGTTACAGCGAGTGAGCTCAGGTCTCCGCCCAATCCACGGCTTTGTAATGACGATGTGATGTGGGATTCCTCTCAGGGCGATGTTTAATTCCCGGAATCCCTATTCGGCGGCCCGCCCTACCCTCATTTCCATTGATCATGCGGCAGCGCTGTTTTATGGCTCTTTCGAATTAGTTCACCCGGCGGTTGTCCGGAATTCATCCGAAGGCCGGTTCAGGGCGGACCGGAGCCGTTCAGCCAGAACGCCCCGTAGACCGCCGAGGCCACCGCGACCACCCCGGTCACCAGCGCCGACCGGGGTGTACGCAGCCGGGCCAGGGCCAGGGCGAGGGGCAGCAGCAGAGGGAAGGCGGGCAGCAACAGGCGAGGCTTCGAGCCGAAGTAGCTCGACGCGCACAGGGCGAGCACGGTGACGGCACCGGCGTACACCAGCAGCGGAAGCGGCTGGAGCTGCCGAACGCAGATGACGTACAGCCGGATCAGCAGGCCCACACCGGCGATCAGCGCGACCCCGGCCAGTGCCGACGGGAACGACGTGAACTTGTCTGCGACGAAGCGGGCGAAGGCGGCCCCGCCGTCGAAACCGTTGCGCCAGCCGGCCTGGACGTCGAGGTAACCCAGGGGGCCCTTGCCGGTGCGGTGGCCGACCCACAGGACGTATCCGGCGGCGCCCAGCGGCGCGATCAGCATGGCCAGGGCGCGTCGCCGGACGGGTGCGGTGCGCGGATCGGGCGCGCCCCGGTCCCGTACGAACGAGGCAATGGCCGCCGCCCACACCGCGGCCACCACCGCCAGGCCCACCGGGCGGGTCAGGCCCGCCAGCAGGGCCAGGGTGCCCGCGGTCAGCCAGCGGCCGGTGAGGACCGCGTACAGGGACCAGGCGGCCAGGGCCGTGAACAGTGACTCGCTGTACGCCATCGACTGGACGATCCCGACCGGCAGCACCGCCCACAGCAGGACGGCGTACACGGCCGCCCGGCGTCCGTAGACGTGATCCGCGACCGCGAACACCCCCCACGCGGCGGCGAGTGACGCGAGGGCGCTCACCGTGAAACCCGCGTCCGCGTACGACATCGGGGTCACGGCTGCCAGGAGTCGCTCCAGCCAGGGGAGCAGCGGGAAGAAGGCGAGGTTCGAGTGCACGTCGCCGTTGACGAGGCGCACCTCGTAGCCGTAGCCGAGTTCGGCGACGCGCGTGTACCACAGCGAATCCCAGCGGGCCGTCAGCAGCTTGTACGCGCTCTTGTCCCGCGCCGCGCTCCACACGGCCAGCACGACCAGGCCCAGCACGCGGACGGCCGCGTACCCGAGAAGGGCGGGCGCCGCACGGCGGAGCGTGGGGGGCGGGCGGGTTGCAAGATCTGTCACCGGTCGATTATCGAGGGCGTGTGGAAGAGGAGCGGGCGCGGAGGCGGGCG
The DNA here is from genome assembly GCF_033441795.1 of Streptomyces sp. ADMS. NCBI lineage: Bacteria > Bacillati > Actinomycetota > Actinomycetes > Kitasatosporales > Streptomycetaceae > Streptomyces > Streptomyces sp. ADMS. Next base: position 46,659 of record NZ_JAVFVX010000055.1, read on the forward strand.
GCCCGCCGGGTTCGTGGTGTTCGCCACAGGGGTTCCGACGGCGGGGGAGAGGTCCGCCACGTTTCGCCGCTGCGGACTCGCGTACGCTGTCGGACCACTCGCTTTTCGCCGCGCGGACTGAGGACAACCGCTCCTCCTCAGCCGGAGCCCCGGGGAGTCCCCACCCCGCGGACCGCCGAACGCGAGGGAATCTTGGAGGTACGTACATGTCCGGGACGACCACGGCTGCCGCTGCGCTGCGCCGTCGGGCGGCCGGGGCGAGCGCCAACCGCTGGGTCGTCCTCTTCGTCCTCTGTACGAGCCTGCTGCTCGTCGCGGTCGACGCGACCGTACTGCACGTGGCGGTGCCCGCCGTCAGCGAGGATCTCCGGCCCGGTGCGATAGAGCTGCTCTGGATCGTCGACATCTATCCGCTGGTCTGCGCCTCGCTGCTGATCCTTTTCGGCACGCTGGGCGACCGTGTCGGCCGCAGACGGATTCTGCTCCTCGGGTACGCGCTCTTCGGTGTCGCATCCGGCATGGCCGCCCTCGCCGACAGCGCCCCGGTACTGATCCTGGCGCGGGCGCTGCTGGGCGTCGGCGGCGCGATGATCATGCCCGCGACGCTCTCGATCCTGCGCGAGGTCTTTCCCGACCGGCGCGAACGGGCGGTGGCGATCGGTGTCTGGAGCGCGGTGGCCGCGGTGGGCGCTGCGGTCGGTCCGCTGCTCGGCGGCTTCCTGCTGGAACACTTCTGGTGGGGCTCGGTCTTCCTCGTCAACATCCCATTGATGCTGGTCAGCCTCCCGATCGGCCGGCTGCTGCTGCCCGAGTCGCGCGGTGAGCGGGTCGAAGGCCCGTGGGACGTGGTCGGCGCGCTGACGGCGGCGGGCGGGCTGTTCGGTGTCGTGCTGGGGGTGAAGCGGCTGGGCGGCGGGGAAGGGGCGGGGAACTGCCTGACGGTCGTGCCGCTGGTGGCGGGCGCGGTACTGCTGGTGGTGTTCGTACGGCGGCAGCGGCGGCGTACGCATCCCCTGGTGGACCTGCGGATGTTCGCCCGGCCGGCGTTCAGTACGTCCGTCGGGTGCATCGTGCTGGCGATGCTCGCGCTGGTCGGCCTTGAGCTGATCGCGGCTCAGTATCTCCAGCTGGTGCTGAAGCTCTCGCCGTTGGAGACGGGGCTACGGCTGCTGCCACTGACGGTGGCGGCGATGGCGGCCGGGCTGGCGGGGGCGCGGCTGCTGCGCCGGTTCGGGCCGCGGGCGATGGTGTGCGCCGGGTTCTGTCTCACGGCGGCGGCGGTCACGCTGCTGACGGCGATGGGCGGCGAGGACAACGCGGGGCTGTTGCTGTCGGGGTTCGTACTACTGGGCTTCGGCCTGGAGACGACGCTTTTCGGGGCGTACGAGTCGATGCTGAGCGAGGCTCCGGCTGCGCAGGCGGGCGGGGCGGCGGCGATCGGTGAGACGTCGTACCAGTTGGGCGCGGGGATCGGTATCGCGCTTCTGGGGAGCGTGATGAACGCGGCGTACGCGCCGGGGGTGGGGTCGGTGCCGGGGGTTCCGGCGTCGGCGTCGGCTGCGGCGGAGCATTCGCTGGGCGAGGCGTACGAGGTTGCCGGGCGGCTCGGGGGGTCGCCCGGAGTTGCCCTGCGGGCGGCGGCTCAGGACGCGTTTGTGCACGGGCTGCATGTGACGTTGGTGGTGAGCGCGGGGTTGTTGCTGCTGGGGGCGGTGATGGCGTTGCGGTTGCCGCGGGTGATGCAGTGCGAGGGGGACGGAGCGGCTGCGGTGCCTGGTCCTCGGGAGGTCGAGGGGTCCCGCGTCTCGGTGTGAACGCCGGGCATCTCCCACCCACGCACCACCCGTGACGGTCATCTGGAGGGGTGGACGTCGCCTGTGGGGGTGCGGGAGCGTCGGCGGGTGACGGGTGACGGGTGACGGGTGACGGGTGACGGGTGACGGGTGGCGGGTGGCGGGTGGCGGGTGGCGGGTGACGGGTGGCGGGTGACGGGTGACGGGTGACCGGTGGCGGGTGAGGGGTGAGGGGTGGCGGGTGACCGGTGGCCGGTGGTGGCGGGTGAGGGGTGGCGGGTGGCGGGTGAGGGGTGGCGGGTGGCCGGTGGTGGCCGGTGGTGGCCGGTGAGGGGTGAGGGGTGAGGGTGAAGAGTGGCCGGTGGCCGGTGCGGGTGCGAAGTTGGGTGTACGAGGGTGGGCCGTTGTCTTGGGTGGGCGGACCGCTCGGCCTCGTTGCCGCCGACGATGCATGTACCCCCACTGGAGACGCCCACCTCGCAGGTGACAGCCACGGGCGGGCGGGGTGGGAAAGGCTGTGACGGGCAGGCGCCGACGGCGGGTTCGCCCCGCGGGCGACGTGAGCCTGTCGACGGGGTCGCACGGGCGGGCGGGTGGGTGAAAGCCTGCTGGACGCGCGGCACGCTCCGTCGTACCGTCGGGACCTGTGTCGTAACTAGCGCCGCTAGTTTAAACGAGTTACCGGAGGGCTCCCTGTGGCCGAGTTCGCGAAGCTGCCCCCTTTCGACCCCGCCGACCCTCTCGGCCTCGACGACCAGCTGAACGCGGAAGACCTGGCGATCAGGGACACCGTGCGGACCTGGGCGGCCGATCGCGTGCTGCCCCATGTCGCCGGGTGGTTCGAGGAGGGTGAGCTGCCGGACATCAGGGGTCTCGCCCGCGAGCTGGGCGGCATCGGCGCCCTCGGGATGTCCCTCAACGGGTACGGTTGCGCCGGCGCGTCCGCCGTGCAGTACGGCCTCGTCTGCCTGGAGCTGGAGGCCGCCGACTCCGGCATCCGCTCCCTCGTATCCGTACAGGGCTCGCTCGCCATGTACGCCATCCACGCCTTCGGCAGCGAGGAGCAGAAGCAGTACTGGCTGCCGGACATGGCCTCCGGCGAGGTCATCGGCTGCTTCGGGCTGACCGAGCCCGACCACGGCTCCGACCCCGCAGGCATGCGTACGTACGCCAAGCGCGACGGCGGCAGCGGCGACTGGGTGCTGAGCGGCCGGAAGATGTGGATCACCAACGGGTCCGTCGCCGGCGTCGCCGTCGTATGGGCGCAGACCGACGACGGCATCCGCGGGTTCGTCGTACCCACCGACACCCCCGGGTTCTCCGCGCCCGAGATCAAGCACAAGTGGTCCCTGCGCGCCTCGGTCACCAGCGAGCTCGTGCTGGACGACGTAAGGCTGCCGGCGGACGCCGTGCTGCCCGAGGTCAGCGGACTCCGCGGTCCCCTCGGCTGTCTCTCGCACGCCCGCTACGGGATCGTGTGGGGTGCCATGGGCGCGGCCCGGTCCTGTTTCGAGGCCGCTGTCGACTACGCGAAGACGCGCGAGCAGTTCGGGCGGCCCATCGGGGGGTTCCAGCTCACCCAGGCCAAACTCGCCGACATGGCGGTCGAACTGCACAAGGGGATTCTGCTCGCCCATCATCTGGGGCGGCGCATGGACGCCGGCCGCCTGCGTCCCGAGCAGGTCAGCTTCGGCAAGCTCAACAACGTGCGCGAGGCCATCGACATCTGTCGTACGGCCCGGACGATCCTCGGTGCCAACGGGATCTCGCTCGAATACCCGGTGATGCGGCACGCGGCGAACCTGGAGTCGGTGCTCACGTACGAAGGCACCGTCGAGATGCACCAGCTGGTGCTGGGCAAGGCGCTCACCGGACTTGACGCCTTCCGCTGACCTGAACAACGGACGGCGGGGCCGGTGAGCGGCCTTGCTCAGCTCTGGTTGAAGAAACCGTCCGCCCGGTGCGGCTGGGCCTCTCCGCTGACGATCTCCGTGTCGGCCGGGGTCAGCAGGAACACGCGGTTGGACACCCGCTCGATCGAACCGCGCAGACCGAAGATGAGGCCTGCCGCGAAGTCGACGACGCGCTTGGCGTCGGCGGGCTCCATGGCCGTGAGGTTCATGATGACCGGGACGCCGTCCCGGAAGAGCTCGCCGATGGCGCGGGCGTCCCGGAAGCTGTCCGGGGTGACCGTGCCGATCCGGCGGCCCTTCTCCTCGGCGACCTCGCCCGCGACCTTGACCCGGGGGTCCGTGACCCAGGCATCCCCGGGCTGCTCGGTCCCTTCGGAGTAGTCGTCGTCGTAGTAACGCTCGTCATCGTTGTCGTCGACGAGGCCAAGCCAGGCACTTGCCTTGCGTACCGATCCCATGGACGCCTCCTCTCACAGCGGTCTTTCATGCTTTCCGCATCCCTATGGTCATCCATGATGCGGATGGCGCGCCAAGTGAATAGACGCCGCGCGGGGGTTTCGTGACGGTACTGGTGCACAACCATTTCGTCGAGAGCCCCCGCGCCGCAAGGGTCTTACCGTGTACGACTGCTGACTGAGAGTGAAATATGATTCTTCGTGGCGTATGGGTGAGCGTTGGGACGTATGGGTGAATGGGCGTCCTGCCCGCATTCCTGACGGAGACTCAGTCACGGTCACCGGATGCCCGCTCGCGTCCGGATCAGACCTGACGGAAAGTCAGCCGCTGGTCTCCGGCGGCGAGATCTGCGTTTTCCCGCTCGCCGAGCCCGTCGTGTCCCGCTTCCGGAGAATCCTGTCGTACGTCCCGTCGGCGATGAGCCTGTTCACCGCGGCCTGGGGGGCGGGGGCCAGTTGCGTGCCCTTCCTGAAGGCGAAGCCGACGTCCGGGCGGTGGAACTCGTTCAGAACCTCACACCTTGCTGCCGGGTGACCGCGTAACGCAGGCCGTTGATCGTCGACATCGCGATGTCGCTGCGGCCCTGCTGGAGCGAGGATCGGTTGGCTCCCTGTTCGTTGTGGGTCCGCATCTTGTACGCTTTTCTGTCCGCGTCCGGGCAAGCGTGCGCGTTCTCCTCCGGCGTCGCCTCGAAGGTCGCCCCCGCGTCGGTCGCCACATTCAGGCCGCACGGCTGAGCGAGGTCCGTGATCTTCGTCGGCCTGCTGTCCTTGCGCGTGGCGAAGCCCTGGCCGTCGTTGATCCGGGTCGCGAAGTCGATCGTCTCGCGACGCTCGTCCGTGACAGCGAAGTTGCTTGCCCCGAAGTCGTACCTGCCGCTGTCCAGCGCGTCCCGGGTCGCCTCGAAACCGGCCGGCTCCCGCTTCGGCTCGATGCCGGGCACCTTGGCCGCGGCGTCCGCGAAGTCGACATCATGGCCGCCAGTGTCCTGTCGTCCCCCAGGTACTGCTCCAGCATCGGAGCCTGTTCCGCACCTTCTGTCCGGGCCGCACTCCCAGGGAGCACCTGGGACTGGGCGAACCCGTATGGACGGGCTGGCTGAGCGGCCCGCCGGCAAAGATGACATACAGGTTGTGCACCGCCCGCGCACAGAACGCGTGGTCCGGGCCGTGCGCCGACGGCGGCGCACAAGTCGTTTCCAGGGAGTGAGCTGGAGTGGGGTCATGACGGCGGGTGTGTCCGAAGCGTGGCAGGAGTGGCGTGAACGGCGCATCGAGACGGTGTCGGCGCCCTACGGCCCCCTCTCGCCCGTCGGTGCGCACTGGATCGAGGACTTTCCGGACGGTCGACTTCCAGCCATCCCCGGCCGGTGGACGGCCGACGGCGACGGGGTCGCCCTGGCCGCCGCAGTCGCGGGCGGGCTGACGCTCGACGGCGAGCCCTTCGCCGGGGAGGTCCGGCTGACCGCCGACCCCGGTCCGGCGGCAGTGGCCAGGGCCGACCTGGGCGAGCGACGCCTGGTCGTACTGGTGTGCGAGGGTAGCTCGGGTGTACGGGACTTCGGTCCTGTCGCCGGGACGCGCAGGGCGTTCAACGGCGTCGAGGGCACCCCGTACGACCCTCGCTGGTCGATGCCCGGCAGGTTCGCGCCGTACGACGGGAGGCGCACCGTGCGCGTCGCGAACTCGGACGGACGGGAGTGCGGACTCGGGCGCGGCGGTGAAGTGGCGTTCTCGCTCGGCGGACAGGAGCCGGTGCTGCGCGTGACGGTCGAGGGGCACGGGCGCGCTCTGGGCCGTATCCGCCGACTCGGCCAGCGGCGACGGCAGTTGCCGCTGTCGATTCCTGCGCCCTGCGGCTCTGGACGCCGAGGGGCGTACGACGGTGGACTTCAACCGGTCCCTGCTTCCACCGTGTGCGTTCGCCGACCATTTCGTCTGCCCCTTTCCCCCGCCGGGCAATACGCTGGGCGTCGCGACAGCCGCAGGGGAGCGCAGTCCTCGCCGGCGCACCGAGTTCCGCCCGGAGGCTGTTCCTTGATCAACTCCTCCGGGTCGTACGGGGGTTGAACAACGTGAGGCCGAAAGGCGCCCTTGCGTCGGCCGGTCGTACCACCGAATACTCCCACCCAGCGCTTGTCAGGGTCACGGCATGTTCGGAATCCGGACATCTTGGTCCCCGACTGCGCCTCACGGGCCCCGACCCCACGCGGGCCCCCGACTTCCCATGTGGAGGAACGACAAGTGAGGATCAAGCGCACCACCCCCCGCAGTGGCATCACGAGACGGACCCGGCTGATCGCCGTCAGTACCGGACTCGTGGCCGCCGCCGCCGTCTCGATCCCCAGTGCGACCGCCGCCGACGTCACCACCTTCAGCACCGCCCAGCTCGGCAAGGCGAGCAGCTCGGTGCTCAAGGCCGACATCCCGGGCACCGCCTGGGCCGTCGACGCCAAGACGAACCGCGTCGTCGTCACCGTCGACAGCACGGTCTCCAAGGCGGAGATCGCGAAGATCAAGCGGCAGGCGGGCACCACCGCCGACGCCATCACCATCAAGAAGACCCCGGGCAAGTTCAGCAAACTGATCTCCGGCGGCGACGCAATCTATGCGAGTAGCTGGCGCTGCTCCCAGGGCTTCAACGTCCGCAGTGGCTCCACCTACTACTTCCTGACCGCCGGTCACTGCACCGACGGCGCGGGCAGCTGGTGGTCCAACTCCGGTCGTACGACGCTGCTCGGCGCGACCGCGGGCTCCAGCTTCCCGACGAACGACTACGGGATCGTCAGGTACGCGACCAGCTACCCGACGGGCTCGATCTCGGGCACCGTCGGCAGCGTCGACATCACCAGCGCCGCCACTCCGTCCGTGGGCACCACGGTCATCCGTCGCGGTTCCACCACCGGCACGCACAGTGGCCGGGTCACCGCGCTGAACGCGACCGTCAACTACGGCGGCGGCGACGTCGTCTACGGCATGATCCAGACCACGGTCTGTGCCGAGCCCGGCGACTCCGGCGGCCCGCTCTACTCCAGCGGCGGCGTCGCCTACGGTCTGACCTCCGGCGGCAGTGGCAACTGCTCCTCCGGTGGCACGACCTTCTTCCAGCCCGTCACGGAGGCCCTGAGCGCCTATGGCGTCAGCGTCTTCTAGGGCCGGTCACGGCACCATCGGTTTCCGCACGGCCTGACCTGCAGCCGGCAGCAGCAGGAGAGCCCCCGTACGCAACTCGCGTGCGGGGGCTCGCCCTTGTCCGCCCGGCGGAGTTACCTTCGGAGTGCAGGAAGAAGTACGGGAAGCGTCGGCAGTACGGGAAGTCTCCCCTGCACGCGCCCACTTCGGACCCTGGGGGCCGGCATGGTCGAGGAGCTGGTGACGGCGGGAGTCGCTGTCGCGTCCGCCGGAGTCATGTACGTGGCGGCCGCGGCGAGGGTCGTCAAACAGTACGCGGGGTGTGGTGTTCCGGCTCGGCCGACTCACGTCGAATGTGCGCGGGCCCGGGTTCACCGTGATCGTGCCCTTCGTGGACAAGATCCGCAAAGTCAACATGCAGATCGTGACGATGCCCGTGCCGGCCCAGGAGGGCATCACCCGGGACAACGTCACGGTCCGGGTCGACGCGGTCGTCTACTTCAAGGTCGTCGACGCGGCCGATGCGGTCGTTCAGGTCGAGGACTACCGGTTCGCCGTCTCGCAGATGGCGCAGACCTCGCTGCGTTCGATCATCGGCAAGAGTGATCTGGACGACCTGCTGTCCAACCGGGAGAAGCTCAACCAGGGGCTGGAGCTGATGATCGACAGCCCGGCGATCGGCTGGGGCGTGCAGATCGACCGGGTCGAGATCAAGGACGTCTCCCTGCCGGACA
>NZ_JAVFVX010000560.1:0-282 GCF_033441795.1 Streptomyces sp. ADMS
CGTCCTCCAGCGCCTCCCAGGCCGTCTCCAGGAACAACCGGTGCTGCGGGTCCATGATCTTCGCTTCGCGCGGCGTGTAGCCGAAGAAGCCCGCGTCGAAGAGATCGAGTCCTGTTCCGTCGGGTACGACCCTCACGTGGTCGGGCTGGTTGTACACCTCGGGGGCGACTCCGGCCGAGGCCAGCTGCTCGTCGCTCAAGGACACCACCGACTCCACACCGTCCCGTAGGTTCCGCCAAAACTCCCCCACATCCCCCGCACCCGGGAAACGCCCCGCCATCC
>NZ_JAVFVX010000561.1:0-282 GCF_033441795.1 Streptomyces sp. ADMS
GTCTCCTCGATCAGGACCGGCACCGCGGCCGTGGTCTGCGGGTGGTTCGGCTGCTGGAGCATCGTCACGGACGCGATCGTGTCGCCCTCGAAGGTCACCTCGACCTGCACGGTGCCCTTCTCGGTGTCCACGGCGGTCCCTGAGACGACCTGGGACGCGGACTCCGCAGCCGCGGACGACGTGGACGCGGAGGGCGACGGGGACGCCGCGGCGGATGCCGCCTGGGAGTCGATGGCGGCCTGGAGGGACTCCTTGTAGCCGTCGCTGGTGATGGTGGCGCCG
>NZ_JAVFVX010000562.1:0-280 GCF_033441795.1 Streptomyces sp. ADMS
AACCCGCCGAGCCATCCGCAACCGAGACCTGGAGCAGACCACGAAGACCACCCCGTCCCCCGAGACCGACGGCAAGCGCCTGGGCCGCGACGACTTCGGGACAGCGGCGTGAGCCACGCGAACGCGCCGAGCACGGCGCATGTCACCGGATGGGACCGCGCGGTCGTTATTGCCCTCGGCGGTGCGGGATGCGCCCTGTCGTACGACGCCCTGCAGCAGATGGCAGTCGCCATCCACGTCCGGGGCCTGCTGACCTACCTCTTCCCCTTGGTGATCGACG
>NZ_JAVFVX010000563.1:0-280 GCF_033441795.1 Streptomyces sp. ADMS
AACCCGCCGAGCCATCCGCAACCGAGACCTGGAGCAGACCACGAAGACCACCCCGCCCCCCGAGACCGACGGTGAGCGCTTGGGCCGCGATGACTTCGGGACGGCGGCGTGAACATCACGAGCGCGCCCAGCACGGCGCATGTCACCGGATGGGACCGCGCGGTCGTCATCGCCCTCGGCGGTGCGGGATGCGCCCTGTCGTACGACGCCCTGCAGCAGATGGCCGTCGCCATCCACGTCCGGGGCCTGCTGACCTACCTCTTCCCCTTGGTGATCGACG
>NZ_JAVFVX010000564.1:0-277 GCF_033441795.1 Streptomyces sp. ADMS
CGACCATCCCGACGTGTTCCGGGACTTCGGCCGTCCCCTCGGTGAAGACGAGGTCACCGGGCTGGAGAGCGTCAACCGATACCGGCTTGCCCTCCTTGACCTGCGTGTACGTCGTCCGCGTGAGGGTGACCCCGGCGGCCTTGTACGACTGCTGCATTAGCGAGGAGCAGTCGCAGCGGCCCATGGGGTCGGGCCCGTGGGAGTCGGTGCAGATCCCGCCCCACTGGTACGGGGTGCCGAGCTGGCCGAGCGCCCAGCGGATCGCCGTCTGGACCTT
>NZ_JAVFVX010000565.1:0-277 GCF_033441795.1 Streptomyces sp. ADMS
GGCCGACGATCGGGCCGGTGACGCCGGGGCGGGTGAGCAGCCAGGCGAGAGCCGCCTCGCCGGGCTCGATGCCGTGCTTGTCGAGCAGGTCCTCGTACGCCTGGATCTGCGCCCGTGAGGTCGGGTCGGCGATGGTCTCGGCCGCGCGGCCACTGGCACGCCGGCCGCCCTGGACCTGCTTCCTGATGACACCGCCGAGCAGTCCGCCGTGCAGCGGCGACCAGGGGATGACCCCGAGCCCGTACTCCTGCGCGGCCGGGATGACCTCCATCTCGGC
>NZ_JAVFVX010000566.1:0-275 GCF_033441795.1 Streptomyces sp. ADMS
CCACCCCCGTCGGACCCGAACAACTCGCCGAACTCCGCACGTTGAACGAGATCGTCGGCTTCATGCTCAATCTGCACGGTGGTTCGGGCGCGCCGGACACAACTCCGGATGTTGCCAAGGCTGGTGCGGCCGTCGCCGTCGACGGTGATGCCGTGCGCGGTGCCCTTCTCGCCGTCGTGGCGGCCAAGACCGGCTACCCGGCAGAGATGCTGGACCTCGGCATGGACGTCGAGGCCGACCTCGGCATCGACTCCATCAAACGCGTCGAAATCATG
>NZ_JAVFVX010000567.1:0-274 GCF_033441795.1 Streptomyces sp. ADMS
GTGGCCGGGTCCAGGAGAGCGACGATGGTGAGCGGGGCCGACGGATCGGCGGCGGTCAACATAATCGGCGCGTCGTAGCCGTAGGCGGGACGGCCGGTGCGCTCGGCGAACCGCTGCACCACCTCCGCCCTCAGGACCCCGGGACCAGAGGTCAGGAACAGGACGGGCGTACCCAAGGGCGTTGTACGCAGCGCCGGGTCCAGGTCCAGCAGCGCCAGGAACTCGTCCTCGGACACCGCGAACGGGGTGCGGCCGGGCAGGTGCAGCACGATGT
>NZ_JAVFVX010000568.1:0-273 GCF_033441795.1 Streptomyces sp. ADMS
GACGGTCCGCTGGGCGGCTTCGTGCACGCTCCGGGAGCGGTACGGGCGCAGGGCGAGAATGCCGTCGCTGATCTCGATGACACGCCGTTGGAGGAGGAAGTCGGAGTCGCTCGCTGCGTCCTCGTCGAGGTCTGCGGCCGACAGGACGATCTCCGGCATCGCGGCCGACAGGTCCTGCCAGAGGGGGCCGAGCGCGTCGAAGGACCGCACTTCCCAGCGGTGGCGGCGGGCCTGACTGATCGGATAGACCACGGCGGGCAGCGTGAGGCCGAG
>NZ_JAVFVX010000569.1:0-273 GCF_033441795.1 Streptomyces sp. ADMS
AGCCGTCTTCGTCGCAGTACGAGTCCGAGACGGCATCCCATCGGTCTGACGCCTGCCTGATGCCGTCAGCGGCGGAGGCCAGGGCCTGGACGCGCACCCGCCATGCCGCCTGTTCGCTGGTGTCCTGCGGCTGACTGTCGGGGGAGGTGGGGGAGTCGGGAGAAGTGGGCACGGTTGTTCCTCGTTCCTGCACGGGTGCCTCACCGCGAACGCGGCACCGAGCGCACAGCGGACGGTGAGACGGGAGCGGGAGCGTCGCTCTGCTGGCCGGGG
>NZ_JAVFVX010000056.1:0-53542 GCF_033441795.1 Streptomyces sp. ADMS
ACCTGCGACCTCTGGGTTATGAGCCCAGCGAGCTACCGAGCTGCTCCACCCCGCGCCGTTGTGTTGCAACCGTACCACGGCGCGGGAGGAGCGGAGGACGCAGCCTCAGCAGGGCCTCCGACCAGCACTAACCACTGGTTGGACTACTGCTGGGACTGCTACTTGGACTACCGCTGGGACTGGGGCTCGCACTGCCGGAGGAACTGCCTCCGGCACCACTCCCGCTGTCGGCCTCGTCGGCCGCGGACTGCGCCGCCTCGGCCCGCTTGAGCGCGTCCTCAAGGTCCGCCTGTGCCTTGCCGTACGCCTCCCAGTCGCCCTTCTGGAGGGCTGCCTGGCCGTCGTCGAAGGCCTTCTGGGCGTCGTTGAGCGCCTCTTGGACCGTCGGGTTGTCGGACGTCGGTGGCGGCGTCGTCGTACCACCGCCCTCGTCCGGTGGCTCGGTGGTCGTACCCTCCGTCCCGAAGACCTTGTCGAGCGCGGCGTCGAGGGTGTCCTCGAAGGCGGTCTGGCCGTCGTAGGTCACCAACACCTTGCGCAACAGCGGGTACTTGAGTCCACTGCCTCGTACGTAGACGGGCTCCACGTACAGCAGTCCTCCGTCGAGCGGCACCGTCAGCAGGTTGCCGTACTCGATCTCCGAGTCCCCGCCTCTCAGCAGCCTGATGGTCTCGGCGATGGCCTGTTCGGAGTTGAACTGGCTCTGGACCTGTTTGGGTCCGCTGACGGTTCCGCTTGTCGGCAGTTTCAGGATTCTGATCCTGCCGTAATCACTCGTCCCCGCCTCGGCGTTGACGGACATGAAAGCACTCAGGTTGTCCCGGCCGTTCGGCGTGAACGTCGTCGTCAGGGAGAACACCTGCGCCTGCTGGTCGGGCATCTTCATGCTCAGGTAGTACGGCGGCACCGCGTCGCCCGACTTGTTGCTCGGGTCGTCCGGCACCTGCCACACCTCGGAACCGCTGAGGAACGTCTCGGCGTCCGCCACGTGGTAGCGGGTGAGCAGCTCGCGCTGGACCTTGAACAGGTCCTGCGGGTACCGGAGATGGTCCATCAGCGAGGCCGAGATGTCACTCTTCGACTCGACCGTGTCCGGGAAGGCCTTCATCCAGGTCTTGAGGACCGGGTCCTGGGTGTCCCACTGGTAGAGCTTGACCTCGCCGGTGTACGCGTCGACGGTCGCCTTCACCGAGTTGCGGATGTAGTTGACCTGGTTCTGCTGGGCCACCACCGCGCGCTGGTTATTGCTGGCGGTGAGCGAGTCGGCCGTCGTGTCTCCCAGGGTGGTGCGAGAGGCGTACGGATAGCCGTTCGTCGTCGTGTAGGCGTCGACGATCCACTGGATCTCACCGTCGATGACGGCCGGGTAGGCGTCACCGTCGATGGTCAGCCAGGGCGCTACCGCCTCGACGCGCTCCTTGGGCGTGCGGTTGTACAGAACCCGCGAACCCTCGCCGATGGCACCGGAGTAGAGGATCTGCGGCTCACTGAACGCGACGGCGTACGCGGCACGGTTGATCGGGTTGGAGAGGCTGACACCGCTCTTCCCCTTGTAGCTGGTGGTCTTCTCGCCGGTGTCGTCGGAGTAGTCGATCTCCTTCTGGGGACCGCCGACGATCGAGTACTGGCTGGTCTTCTCGCCGTAGTAGATCCGCTGCTGGTACGTCCCGAGGTCACCCGTGGACGGCAGGTTGGACTCGGTGAAGACCGGGCGGCCCTGGGCGTCCCCTTCGGTGCCCTTGGCCGCGACCACGCCGAATCCGTGCGTGTAGCGGAAGTGGTCGTTGATCCAGTTGTTCTTCGGAATGCCGTTGAGGTTCAGCTCGCGCAGACCGATGACCGTGTCCTGGTCCTTGCCGTCCTTGCTGTAACGGTCGACGTCCAGGTTGGTCGGGAAGGCGTAGTAGTTTCTGATCTGCTGGAGCTGCTGGAACGTCGGCGACACGATGTTCGGGTCCATGATGCGGATGCTCGCCGTGGACTCGACGTCGTCGCGCAGCTTGGTCTTGTCCTCGGCGTCACTGCGGCCGGCGTACTCGCTGACCTTGGCACCGTCGATGCCGTACGCCTCACGCGTGGCCTTGAGGTTCTTCTCGACGTACGGGGCTTCCTTCGCCTGCTCGTTCGGCTGGACCTGGAACTTCTGCACGATCGCCGGGTACAGCCCGCCGATGAGGATGGCCGAGAGGACCATCAGTCCGAAGCCGATGACGGGCAGCTGCCAGGTGCGCCGCCACAGGGTCGCGAAGAACAGCAGCGAGCAGATGATGGCGATGAAGAACAGGATCGTCTTGGCCGGCAGGTAGGCGTTGGCGTCGACGTATCGCAGACCCGTCCAGTTGCCGGTCGCCTTGAAGTCGCTCGACTTCACCGCGAGCCCGTACCGGTCGAGCCAGTACGCGACCGCCTTGAGGGCGACGAAGAGACCCAGCAGCACGGACAGATGCCCGGTCGCCGCAGCCGTGGCATGGGCCCCCGGGCTGGTGACGCGCAGCCCGCCGTACAGATAGTGGGTGAGGGCGGCGGCGATCAGGGAGAGGATCGCTGTGGCGAAGCCGAAGCCCAGCAGGAAGCGGTACCAGGGCAGGTCGAAGGCGTAGAAGGACACGTCCAGACCGAACTGGGGGTCCTTCTGTCCGAAGGACACTCCGTTGACCCACATCAGCCAGGTCCGCCACTGACCGGACGCCGACGCGCCCGCGATGAGGCCGATCAGGGCGGTGATACCGAGCAGCAGCCACTTCTTGTAAGGGGCGATGCCCATGCGGTACCGGTCGAGGCTCTGCTGCTCCATCGACATGGCGCTCAGCGGCGGACGCAGCCGGTGCGCCAGCCAGATGTTCACCCCTACCGCGGCCGCCATCAGCAGACCGAAGACGAAGAAAAGTCCGATCTTGGTCCACAGCGTGGTCGTGAACACCGACGAGTAGTCGACCGAGCGGTACCAGAGCCAGTCCGCCCAGAACCCCGCGAACATGATGAACGCCATGCCGAGTACGGCTAGGACGCCCAGTGTCATGAGCAGGGTCCGGACGCGCCGGGACGGGCGGCCCACTCTGATCCGTGGCCCCTGCGGGCCTCCGCCGCGGTCCGGCATCTGGAAAGCCAAGGTTGGCACCTCAAAAGTCGCTGTCGGTCCGTCAGGCCCGTGATCGTGGACCATCCGTCAGGGCCCGTGATCGTAGGGGCCTCACCTATGCAACTTACTCACGCTTTACTCGGTTCCCGGTTCGGGCCATGAACGAGGCAGGATTGTGACCATGTCCAACACTCCCATGGCGGCGACCCCGCTCACCCGGGCCGTACTCGAGATCGACGAGTACGCCTCCGGCCTCGGCTGGGACCAGCCGGCTCGGCTCTTCGCCCTCGTAGACACTGCCCGACTGCGGGTCCAGGAACCCTCTCTCGCGGCCCAGCTCGGCCTGACGGACGAGCAGGCCACCACCGGTCTCACCCCGATCGAGCAGGACGAGATCCCTGCGGGCAAGCCGCTGGACGAGTTCCTCGCCACCATCGCCTGGCCGGACGCGGTGGTCGGCTGCGCGCTCACCGTTGAGCGTCTGATGCTCCCGCCGTCCGCGGAGGCTTCGGTTCCGCAGGGACTGAGCGAGAAGAAACTGGCGGCCTGGGTCGCCGCGCACCCGCACCGCCAGGAGGTCCGGATGACGGTCGCGGTCCTGCGTGACGGCACGCGGGACTCGGCGGTGCGTCTGCGTGAGAAGGACGCGTCGACGGAGGTGCTCACGGGTTCGGGCCTGGTACCGGGCCTGGCGGAGGCACTGTCGGATACCTTCGCGGAGTAGCGGGTGGGCAGTCCTGCGGACTGCCTACGTGGTGCTGCATTTCGGCAGGTCACCGGTGTCGCCGGAGCGGATGTCCCTGAGTGAGTTCAACGCATCGCCAATGGTGTCCACCTTGACGAGAGTGAGCCCCTCGGGGACGTCCTTGGCGGCGGCAGCGCAGTTGTCGGCCGGCGTCAGGAAGTACTGGGCGCCCTTGTCCCGCGCGCCGACGGTCTTCATCTCGATCCCGCCGATGGGACCGACCGTGCCCTCGTCGTCGATGGTGCCGGTGCCGGCCACGAACTTGCCGCCGGTGAGGCTTCCGGGCGTCAGCTTGTCGTAGATCCCGAGGGCGAACATGAGCCCCGCGCTGGGCCCGCCGACATCGGCGAGCTTGATGTCGATGGTGAACGGGAAGGTGTGGTCGGTCCCGGCGGAGATCCCGACAATGGCGCGCTCGGCGCTGTCGTCGGCGGACTTGGTGGTCGTGATGGTGACGTCCTGCGTCTTGGTCGCCGCCCGGTTCGCCTTCTCGGCGGCGGCCTGCTCCGCGGCGGGCACGATGGTGAAGACGACCTTCTCACCGGCCTTGTGCTTCGTCACCAGTTTGGCGACGTCGGTGGGCTCCTTGACCGTCGTACCGTCGACGGCCTTGATGACGTCACCTGCGTGCAGCGCCCCCTCGGCCGGGGACGCCTTCAGGACGGTGGAGACGATCACCCAGGACTGCACCGGGACGTCGAGTTCCTCCAGGGCCGCGACCTTGGCGCTCTCCTGGGACTGGCTGAACTCCTCCGCGTTCTCCTGGGTCGACTGCTCCTCGGTCTTGCCGTCCGGGTAGAGCGTGTCGTGGGGCACGACCTTGTTGTCGTGCGCGAGCCAGCCGTACACGGCCTCGACGAGGTTCATCTTGTAGTCGGCGCTGGTGACCCGAACGGTGGTCATGTTCAGGTGCCCGGTGGTCGGGTAGGTCTTGCGCCCGGAAATCTGCAGCACCGGCTCGCCGCCATGGTCTCCGAGAGTGTTCACGGTCGGCCCCGGCGACATCTCCGAATACGGCACGGTGATGAGCACTCCGGCGCAGAGGAGCGCGATCAGCATGAGGGTGGAGGCGAGCATCGTCGCAGTGCGGCGTGGCATGGCACGACAGTACGGGACGGTCCTGTCGGCACACCGTCAGGGCCGCCCGTACGGTGTCTCAGGTACGGGGCTTCTCCATGGCCTCGCGGAACCGCTCGTAGCCGTCGAGTTCAGGCCCGTCACCGCGTGTTCTGCGCGTCCGGTTGGCCCAACTGCCCCACAGACCGGCGCCGATCGCAGCCATCAGCGGAATCAGCAACCAGGCGAGTGCCGCCATGCCGACCTCCCAACCCAAAGAGCGACCGCAACTGACTGATCAGCAGATTAACCTCCACTGTGCTAACGCTCACGCCCGGGGGGCGGTTACGCAACCGGAGACGCTTCAGCAGGCGCCGACCCACTCCTCGGTCCCGTCGGAGAACGTCTGGTGCTTCCAGATGGGCACCTCGTGCTTGAGGTCGTCGATCAACTTCCGACAGGCCGCGAAAGCCTCCCCCCGATGCGGACAGGACACGGCGACAACGACAGCCAGGTCCCCCACGGCCAGGTCCCCGACCCGGTGCACAGCGGCAAGCGCCCGCACCGGAAACTCGGCGACGACCTTCTCGGCGACACGCCGCATCTCGGCCTCGGCACTGGGGTGACACGAATAGCCGAGCGCATCGACATCGGCACCCCCGTCATGATTCCGCACGGTCCCCACGAACAGGGCGGTCCCCCCGGCGGAGTAATCCCCGACAGCGCGAAAAACCTCGTCCAGGGAGAGCGGCGTCTCCCGAACCGCAACGAGCTTGACGGGCTCAGGAGCGGCCAGCTCACCGGGATGATCATTGAGGGATGCCATACCCCCATCGTGCCTCACCCAACTGACAGCACGGCATCCACCACCCGGCGACCGAAAACAGCCTGATCAAGTCCAGGTTTCTTTCCCATCCACCCGCCCCGGCGCTTCCGCCGCCCAGGCGGCACCTCTCAAGCGCAGGCCCGCGTCTTCAACCCGTCCGGCGTTTGAGGACGAGGCCCTTCAGGGCCGAAGGGGGTCTGGGGGCGCAGCCCCCAGGGATGGGACGGGCAAGGGCGGCGAGGGCGAAACACCCCGCCCACCCCACCCCTCAGATCCGCCGCCGAGCCTTCCGAGCCCGCCGCACCAGCGCGGCCGTACCCAACAGCGCCACCGTCGCTCCCGCAGCCCCCGCCGCAGTCGCGTCCTTCCGCCCGAGCCGCCGCCCAGCCACGGTATGCCGCCCGGCAACCTCCTCGAGCAGCTCCGCGAGCACTTCCTCGTTGCTCCACTGAGGCCGCCATCCGGCATCGTGCAGCCGGCTCCCGCTCACCACCCAGGGGTACATCGTGTACGCCAGATCCCCGGCAGGAGAGGGCGTGAGCCCGATCCGATGCAGCCGGGCAGCCGCGCCCAGAGCGACAGCGGACGGCAGTTCCATGCGCCGGATCCCGCTGAGCTCCTCGACCTCCTCCTGCTCCAGCCACCCGTCGCAGCCGACAGCCAGTTCCCCGTCGACCTTCTCCAGGACCGCGTACTCCAGAGCACTGCACAGATCCTCGACGTGACAGAACTGCCAGACGGGCCGGGAGCCGGCCACGACAAGTAGCCGCGGCGACTCGAAGTACCTGGTCAGAGCGGTGTCCGTACCCCCGATCAACACCGCGGGCCGCACAACCGTCACGTTGAGGCCCGGATGCGCCCGCGGTGCGCGCCTGGCGAGCCGCTCGATCTCCAGCAGGTCCCCGACGCCGGTCGCCTCGGCGGTCGCCCGCAGCTCGGCGTCCTCCGCCAGTGGCAGTTCGTTGTCCGGCAGCGCCCCGTAGACCATCGCGGACGTGCACAGCACCACCCGGTGCACCCCGGCCGCGGCAGCAGCCGTCAGTACGGTCTGCGTCCCGCGCACGTTGTACGCCGTTCGGGCCGCCCCGTCCGTCTCCAGGTCCAGATCGAGGGCCAGATGGACGACGACATCGGCGCCCCGCAGCTTCTCCGCGATGGCCGGATCGCGCACATCGAGGATGTGCCACTGAGCCGCCGCGCACTCGCCGCGCCGCTCGTCGATGGCGACGACCTGCTTGATCGCCTCGGAGGCGGCGAGCCGCTCGGTGAGCAGCGCTCCGACGCCGGTCGCGGCACCGGTGACCGCGACGACCGGCCCACGTTGGGCCGGGTTGGTTGAGTGGTTTCGCGCTGCGCGAACCTGCGGATCTGGGGAACTCACCGGCGTCTCCAGCGGTTGTCTTCAGTAAGGACGCGCGTGACGCGTACGTACCAGGTGACATCCATCCTGCCGCAGGCCAGGAGTCGGCGACGCACCGAGCCCCCAACCCGGCCGGGGTGTCTAGGCTGGGTGGTGTTGTCGGGCAGCCGCCGTCGAAGAGCCGACGGCCTTACCAGCCGAGGAATCCCGTGAGTGACACCCCATTCGGATTCGGCCTTCCGCCGGAGGAGCCGGAGAACGGCGACGAGGGCAAGAAGGAGGACCAGCAGAGCGGTGGTGGTCAGGGACCGTTCGGTTTCGGACTGCCCGGCTTCGGTGGTCCCGGAGGCGACAATCCCCTCGCAGCCATGTTCGGTTCCATGAACCCCAACGACCTGGGCGCCGCGTTCCAGCAGCTGGGCCAGATGCTCTCGTACGAGGGCGGTCCGGTGAACTGGGACATGGCCAAGCAGATCGCCCGCCAGACGGTCTCCCAGGGGACGTCCGACGGCGTCAAGGACTCCAGCATCGGTCCCGCGGAGCGCACCGCGGTCGAGGAGGCCGTCCGACTGGCGGACCTGTGGCTGGACGACGCGACGTCACTGCCCTCCGGGGCCGGCTCCGCCGTGGCGTGGAGCCGCGCGGAGTGGGTCGAGGCGACCCTGCCCGCCTGGAAGGAACTGGTCGACCCGGTCGCCGAGCGCGTCGGCGCGGCCATGGGCGATGTCCTGCCCGAGGAGATGCAGGCCATGGCGGGCCCGCTGATCGGCATGATGCGCTCCATGGGCGGCGCCATGTTCGGCACGCAGATCGGGCAGGCCGTCGGGGTACTCGCGGGTGAGGTCGTCGGCTCGACGGACATCGGTCTGCCGCTGGGCCCGACGGGCCGGGCAGCACTGCTGCCGGCGAACATCGAGGCGTTCGGCAAGGACCTGGGTGTACCGCAGGAGGAGGTGCGGCTGTATCTCGCCCTGCGCGAGGCCGCTCACCAGCGCCTGTTCGCCCATGTGCCGTGGCTGCGCTCGCACCTGTTCGGCGCGGTCGACGGCTACGCGCGCGGGATCAAGGTCGACACGGCCAAGCTGGAGGACGTGGTCGGCCAGTTCGACCCGCAGAACCCGGAGCAGCTGCAGGACGCGCTCCAGCAGGGCATGTTCCAGCCGGAGGACACCCCGGAGCAGAAAGTGGCCCTGGCCCGTCTGGAGACGGCGCTGGCGCTCGTGGAGGGCTGGGTGGACGCGGTGGTTCACGCGGCGGCGAAGCCCCGTCTGACGTCCGCGGACGCACTGCGCGAGACGCTGCGCCGCCGCCGCGCCACGGGTGGCCCGGCCGAGCAGACGTTCGCCACCCTGATCGGCCTGGAGCTGCGCCCGCGCCGGCTGCGCGACGCCTCGCGCCTGTGGGCGTCGCTGACGGACGCGCGCGGTGTCGACGGCCGGGACGCCCTGTGGGCCCACCCGGACATGCTGCCGACGGCTTCCGATCTGGACGACCCGGACGGTTTCGTGCACCGCGAGCAGCTCGACTTCTCCGAGCTGGACAAGATGCTCGGGGAGGCGGCGGAGAAGCCCAACCTCAAGAAGGACGACGGCGAGGCCAAGGGCGACGACACCGAGTGAGCCTGTACGACGACGCGGTCCTCGTACTGAAGGGCTACGAGGACCAGGAAGAGTTGCGCCAGGCCTATCTGGACCATCTCGGGGCTCACCCGGACGGCATGTGGAAGGCCTGCGGGGACGGGCACGTCACGGCGAGCGCGCTGGTGGTCGACCCGGAACACGGACGCGTCCTGCTCACCCTTCACCGGAAGCTGCGGATGTGGCTCCAGATGGGCGGTCACTGTGAGCCGGAGGACTCCTCCGTGGCGGCGGCGGCACTGCGCGAGGCCACCGAGGAGTCCGGCATCACAGGGCTCAGCCTGCTTCCGGGCGGGCCGGTGCGCCTGGACCGGCACCCGATTCCGGCGCCCTGCCACTGGCACTTCGACGTCCAGTACGCGGTCGTGGCACCGGCCGGTGCCACACAGGAGATCAGCGACGAGTCGCTCGACCTGCGCTGGTTCGCATACGACGAGGTGGCGGCCGTGGCCGACGAGTCGGTCCTGCGGCTGCTGCAGGCGACACGCGCGAGGCTGTGAGCCACGGACAAGCGCAGGATGGGCATGTGTAAGGGGCGACCGCCCATGGCTGTCGCCCCTTACACATCTGCTTCCGGGCGGTCAGCTCCAGGCGTTGCCCTGGTTCTGCGCCCGGACCCCGTGCTGCCCCATACCGACTTGGGCGGCTGCGCCCTGGCCGATCTGGGCGTTCTGCGGCGGCAGCAACTCGCTGGGCTGGACCAGCGCGTAGCCGCTGCCCATAAAGCTGAGCTCCCAGCCTTCACCGGTGTTGCCGCGGCGCCGCCACACTCCGGAGGTGTGCGTCTGGGCCTGCATCTGCACTCGCAGGCCGGTCGACCAGGCGACGATCGCGTCGGCGTCACAGTTGACGTACTTGTCCGGCGTCACCTGCATCATCAGCGGCGCGCCCGAGGTCATCAGGGCGACCCTGCCACGGCCGGTGATGTTGAGCTGGTACTTCCCGGAACCTGAGATCCCGTACAGGCTGTCCACGGCGATGACCTCGTGGTGCAGCCCGGAGTCCATCGCCAGCACGTAACTGCTGTCGACCGTCAGCCCGTCCTGTTCCACGTCCACCAAGTGGATGTGCTGGGCGAGGTTGGCGAGATAGACCGTGCCCTGCCCGTGGCAGCGCATCAGGTCCAGGCCCTCGCCCGTGTGCGCGCGCGAGCGGCCCTGGTTGTTGCTCTGGTACTCGGCGTCGAACTCGACGAGGCCCTGATAGGCGACCATGGTGCCCTTGCGGGCGAGGATGTCGTCGTGACCCTCCATGGCCACGCGCAGCATCTGCTTGTTCTGGAGGCTCCAGCGTTCCTGGGTCTGCTGGTCGTTGTAGGCGAAAAGCGGGCTCTGCATGGTGATCCCCCTCAGCCCCGGATCCGGAGACGGTCGGTGCTGTCCTCGCTGGGCTGGACGACGACGATGCCCTGGCCGGAGAAGGCCATCTGGTAGGCCTCGCCACTGCCCCGCCCGATGAGTGACTGCGCCTTGAAGCTGCGCTTGCCCTTCACCTTGAGGTTCGGGGACCAGGCGACGAGCGCGTCCGGGTCGACGTATGTCTCGTCCTCGCCGCCACCGCAGTCGACGACGATCGGCTTGCCCCGGGAGGTCAGCGCGACCCAGCCCTGCCCGGAGATCCTGGTGTTCCACAGGCCCTGCCCTGCGAACTTCGCCAGCCCCTTGACCCGCTCGGCGCCCCAGGTGAGGTGTGCGTCGAAGGCAAGCAGGTTGGTGGCGTTGACGGAGATGCCGTCACCGTTGAGGTTGATCACGACCACGTTCGCGCCGTAGTCGGCGAGATAGAGCAGGCCATCCCCTGAGCACTTCATCAGGGGCGCGCCCTCGCCGGTCATCCAGTCCTTGGCGATCTGGCGCACGGCCGGCGGGTTGGGCTCGTACTGGACGAACCCTTCGTAGGCGACCATCGAGCCCACGCGCGCGAAGAGGTCGTTTCCGGTCTGCATGGCGACCTTCAGCATGTGGTTGCCGTGGTTCTCCATGCGGGCGGTGACAGGTGCGGGGGCGTAGCCCGCGAGCGGCTGGTTCATGACGGGCTCCCTCAGACCTCGTACGGCTGGACGACGATGAAATTGCCGGGCGCGCCTCGGAACTGAAGATTGACGCTCTCTCCGGTGTCGCCGGCGTAGGCGTTGCGGCGCATCCGTACCTGGCTGGAGACGACCACCTGGGAGGCAGCCGACCAGGCGACCACGGCGTTGCAGTCGGCGAACGTGGTGGGCGTGACCGGCAGGACGACGGGGACGCCGTGCGTCTTCACGACGATGGTGCCGGTGCCCGTGAACTGCATGGTGAACAGTGCGCCGCCGGGAATGCCGTGTCCCTCGACGCGGCGGACCTCGTACTGGAGGCTCTCGTCGAACGCGAGGACGTTCTCGGCGGATACGCAGATGCCGTCGCCCTGGAGTTCGATGGGGTGCAGCATCGTGGAGCTCTCGGCGAGGAACACCTGGCCCTGGCCGGTACAGCGCATCAACTGCATCTCCTGGCCCGTCGCGTTGCCCACGATCCGGCCGGTGAATCCGGCGCCCTTGTAGCTGAAGTCGACCTTGCCCTGGTAGAGCACCATGCTGCCCTGCCGGGCCAGCACGGGCTGGCCTCCGATGCCCAGGTCTACGCGGACCAGCTTCTTGTTCTGCTGTGTCCAGCGCTGCCCGGTCGGCGTCTCCTTGAACTGCTGGAGCGCGGCCGTCACACCGGCGCCCTGCCCGCCGCCCCGGGGTACGCCCTGCGGTACTCCATAGGGGGCCTGCTGGCCGGGGACCTGCCCGAACGGGGGCTGGTGTCCGTAGCCCGGGGGCGGGGTCGGCTGCCCGTAAGCGGGCGGGCCGGGCGGGGCCTGGGGCGCCTGCGGCTGGCCGTAGCCGGGTGGCAGCAAACCGGTCTGGACGGGTGCCTGGCCGTACGGAACCTGCGGGGGCCCCTGCTGTCCGTACGGTGCGGGCGCCGGAGCCGGGGGCGGCACGGCGCCGCCGGGCGGTGTCAGGGGCGCGACGATGGTGGGGGCCGCGTGCACCGGTGGCGCGGGGGCCGGAGCCGGGGGCGCGGTGGCCCCCGAAGGGGGCGCGAAACCCTGGGCGGTGGACTGCGGAGCGGCCGGGGCTGGTGCCGGAGCACCGAAGGCGGGCGGCGCGAAGCCGGGAGGGGCACCGGTCTGGGGCTGCTGTGGAGCGGGCGGCTCCTCCTCGGCGACTTCACCGCCGAAATTCTTCAGCAGCGCGTCGAGGCCGCCGTCGAACCCCTGCCCGACCGCGGCGAAACGCCACACGTCCTTCAGGTAGAAGTCGCCCAGCATCACGGCCCGCTCGGTGGAGAACTCCGAGCCGTTGAAGGAGTAGCGGGCCACCTCCTCGCCGCCGGCGACGACGCGGACGTATCCGGGGGCTATCTGCGACATCTGCCCGGCGCCGTCGAGCGTAGCCGTGAACGACAGTTTCTGGATCTGCGGCGGGATCCGGTCGAGCGTGACGCGGAAGGACTCCGTGTCACCCGCCTGAGCGCCCAGGAGCTGGATGGACTCCTCGGGGGACTTCGGCTGGTTGAAGAACACGAAGTACCGGTCGTCCGACAGCCGTTCGTCGGCGTCGAGGCCGAAACAGCTGATGTCGAAGCTCAGTCCCGGTCCGGAGATCTGCACGCCCACGTACAGATCCGTGCCCGCGGTGAGATCACTGATCTTGGCCTTGTGGCCTCGCTGGAATTCCCTCGCCATGCGTAACGACCGTCCCCCATCCCGAATGCCGAATGCGTCGGGTCAGGCTAACGGCTAATTCCGGCCGCGACCGAAGCCGGTACAAATCCGGTACACAACGCCTCGTCGGCGCCACGCACCTGCCGCCCGAAGATCAGTCCCCGTGCGCGGAGGGCAGATGCGGCAGCCGGTCGGCGGCGACCACTCCTTCGAGGTAGCCACGGGCCCGCTCGGTGCGCGGATAGGCATCCAGGAGTTGCCAGAAACGAGGTCCGTGCCCGGGCACCAGCAGATGCGCCAGCTCATGGAGGAGGACGTAGTCGACGACGTATTCGGGCATGCCCTGCAGCCGGTGCGACAGGCGGATGCTGCCCTCGGCGGGGGTGCATGAGCCCCAGCGCGTGTTCTGGTTGGTGACCCAGCGCACCGAGGCGGGCCGGGCGCGGCCGTCGAAGTACTGGGCCGACAGCTGCTCGGCCCGCTCGGCCAGTTCGCTGTCGCCGGGCACCCGTTTGTGTTTGCTCTCCTGGGCGGCCAGTTTGTCGAGCATGACAGTCACCCAGCGTTGCTCCTCGGCCTCGGACATCCGGGCGGGGATGAGCACGACGGTGCGATCGCCCTCTCGGTACGCGGAGACCGTCCGGCGTCGCCGGGCACTCCTGCGAACCTCGATCGCGCTCGCCCCCGAGCCGCTTGGCGGCTGGCTCGTCGTACTGCGCTGTGGGTTTCCGGCGCGGTGCAGTGGGTCGGCGGGCACGGCACGACGTTACCCGCTGTGCATGGGGGAAGTCTTGACTCCGGCACGGTTCGGCGTCGATCGCCCACCATGCGTTTGATTAGTACGACTAATACCCACCGCCTGTGGACAACTGCCGACGCCCACTGAGCAGACCGGGCATGCTGGCACTCGTCGGCGGAACGAGCACTGACATCACCGACAAACAGGGACTTCAACGGGGATTCTTTCTGGCTACGGGGGCCTGCCATGCGATCAACCACCACACTTGCGCCTGCGTCGGACACACCTGTCGCGCTGTCGGCCACTACCCACTTGGGTGAGACCCGCCCGCGTGTCACCCACCCGATGATGAAGAACGCGCTGCGGAGCGGCTGGCGCGATCTGAACACGGTGCAGTTCGGGATGACACCAGCCCATGCGATGACACTCGGCCCGATGGACACGGCGACGGGCAGCTTCCTGAACATGCTCGACGGCACTCGCGGACTGCCGCGCCTCCGCGAGGAGGGGCACCGCATGGACCTGTCGGCCGACCATATCGACGGGCTGGTGGAACGGCTGAGCGAGGCCGGCCTTCTCGACGACGCGACGGGTGGCGGGCCGGCCGCCGAAACCCTGCGCGGCAAGAAGACGGTTCTGGAGCGGCTCAGTCCCGATCTGGCCTCGCTCTCCCTGGTCGCACCGGCACCGGGCGAGGCGATGGCACGGCTGGCGGCCCGCCGGTCGCTGCGCGTGCAGGTCCGGGGCGCCGGCCGGGTGGGCGCCGTGGTGGCCTCCCTGCTGGCGGCGGCGGGCGTGGGTCACATCGATGTCCGCGACGGCGGCGTGGTCGAGCCGTGGGACGTCGCACCGGGTGGCCTGCCCGCCGAGTCCGTCGGCGAACGCCGGGACGAGTCCGCGCGGCGCGCTGCCCGGCGAGCGGCCCCGGACCGCCCACCACGTCGTACGGCCCCTCAGTCGCCGCCCGGCGAGAGCGACCCCGGATTCTCCCTGGTGATCCTCGCCCCACGCGACGACCTTGCCGTGCACGCGCCCGACCCGGCCTGCGCCGAACCACTCGTGACCTCGGGCACACCGCATCTGTACGCGGGAGTCGTGGAAGGGACCGGCGTCGTGGGCCCGCTGGTCCTGCCAGGTGAGACGGCCTGCGCCGGCTGCCTGGAGCGGTGGCGCGTCGACCGGGACCCCGTCTGGCCGCGTCTGGTGGCGCAGTGGCGTTCCGCGCGGCCACGCCAGGTCAGGGCGTGTGACCTGGCCCTGGCGACGACGGTCGCGGGCCTGACCGCGAGCCACGCGCTCGCCTTCCTGGACGGCAGGACCCCGTCCGCCGCGGGCGCCCGATGGGAGGTCTCCGTGCCCGGGCTCGACTGGCACGCCCGCCCGGTCTGGGCGCACCCCGCATGCCCCTGCGGTGCCGAGGAGAAGAGTAAGGAGGAACACACCTCGGAGGACGGGGAGTCGCACGAGACAATGGCGGAGCAACGGCCGCCAACGGAGTTACGCCGCAAGGCACACCAGGCGCGGCTGTCCGGAACTTGGAGGGCGCATGTCTGATCTTCCCCGGAAGGCGGTCACCCGTACCGCCAAGCTCGCCGCGCTCCCGCTCGGCATCGCCGGGCGGGCGACCTGGGGACTCGGCAAACGGATCGTCGGCGAGTCGGCGGACATCGTCGGCCGCGAGCTGCAACAGCGCACGGCGGAACAGCTGTTCAAGGTGCTCGGCGAGCTCAAGGGCGGGGCGATGAAGTTCGGACAGGCCCTGTCCGTCTTCGAGTCGGCCCTGCCCGAGGAGGTCGCGGGCCCCTATCGCGCGGCGCTGACGAAGCTCCAGGAAGCGGCCCCGCCGATGCCGACCCGCACGGTGCACTCGGTGCTGGAGGACCGGCTCGGGGCGGACTGGCAGGAACGGTTCGTGGAGTTCGAGGACAAGCCGTCCGCCGCGGCCTCGATCGGCCAGGTACACCGGGGGGTGTGGCACGACGGACGTGAGGTCGCGGTCAAGGTGCAGTATCCGGGCGCCGGCGAGGCACTGCTCTCGGATCTGACCCAGCTGAGCCGCTTCGCCCGTCTGTTGGGTCCCCTCATCCCCGGGATGGACATCAAACCGCTCATCGCCGAACTCCGGGACCGCATATCCGAGGAACTCGACTACGGCCTGGAGGCCCAGGCCCAGCAGGTCCACGCGGAGGAGTTCACGAACGATCCGGACGTCGTGGTACCGGCCGTCGTCCACCAGTGCGAGCAGGTCCTGGTGACGGAGTGGATCGACGGTATACCGCTTTCGGAGGTGATCACTGACGGTACGCGGGAGCAGCGCGACCGCGCGGGCCAGCTGCTGGCCCGGTTCCTCTTCTCCGGCCCCGCCCGCACCGGCCTCCTGCACGCCGACCCGCACCCCGGCAACTTCCGCCTGCTGCCCGGCGGCCCGGGCGCCAACGACGACTGGCGTCTGGGCGTGCTGGATTTCGGAACCGTCGACCGCCTCCCGGGCGGCCTGCCCCCGACGATCGGCGACTCACTGCGCCTGACCCTGGACGGCCAGGCGGAGGCCGTCTACGAAACCCTCCGCGCGGAAGGCTTCGTCAAGGACTCCATCGACCTGGACCCGGATGCGGTACTCGACTACCTCCTGCCGATCATCGAACCGGCACAGGCGGACGAGTTCACCTTCACCCGAGGCTGGATGCGCAGCCAGGCGGCCCGCCTGGCCGACCCGCGCTCCCCGGCACACCAATTGGGCAAGCGCCTCAACCTGCCCCCGTCGTACCTCCTGATACACCGGGTGACCTTGAGCACCATCGGTGTCCTGTGCCAGCTGGGTGCGACGGTCCGCATGCGGGATGAACTGGAGGAGTGGCTGCCGGGATTCCTGCCGGAGGCCGAGGAGGAGCCTTCGGCTGCTGAAATGTGAGCCGACTCACCACCAAGCCGAGTCCAGCCGCCCCTCGATCGCTCTGAGGTTCTCCCGGGCGCACGTGTCGCAGAGGTAGTGGCGCGTTCCGTTCTCCACGCAGCAGGTCCAGGTCAACTGCGGGCCCTCGGTCTGCGTGCCGCAGCGGGCGCACACGATGGAGTGGGACCCCGTCGAGGAACCGCTGTAGTCACCGCCATCGGGAACGTCACTGCCACCGGGAGGACTCGTCACCAGGCGACGATATCGCCGTGGCAAGTCATCGGGCGGGCGCAACGCACCACGGGGCCGGTCCGTTCGGACGGACCGGCCCCCGCGAAAAGAACTGCTGTTACTGCCGTGTTGCCGTGGTCGTTACTGCATGACCGCCATGGCCAGCGCCCGGCGGGCACGCAGCGAGGCGCGCTCGGCTCGGCGCTGGAGCCGCCGGGCGGTCACCACACGATGCGCGCGGCGTTCCCGCTCGGCCTCCTGAAGGCGGTCGTGCATATGCGCACGAGCCAGGGCTTCTGGGATGAGTTGCATCTCTCGGGTCCTGTTCTGGCGCGAGTCGTTCGCACCGGTGGTGGTGAAGTCTGGGGTCGCGGAGCCGACGGGCTCGCTGGTGGACGGCGTCATCGGGGCCTGCTTCTTGGGGTCGTGCGTGAAGGGGCGGTCGATCGTTCCTGCGGTGTTCATGCTGTTACCGGGTTCTTGCGCGGACGGCCACGGGGCCGCTTGCGGGCCACGACGACCCCCTGGACGAACAACTCGCCGCCCCACACGCCCCAGGGCTCACGCCGCTCCTTGGCGCCGGCGAGGCAGGCCTCCATCAGCGGGCAGGTGCGGCAGAGGGACTTGGCGTACTCGACGTCGGCCGGCGACTCGGCGAAGAAGACCTCCGGGTCGTAGGAGCGGCAGGGGACGGGTACGCCGAGGTTCTCGATGGCGTCGTCGAGCGCGGTGAGCGCAGTGAGCGGGATCAAGGTGCAGTCCTCCGTGAGGCCGGGCGGGGGGATCGTTTCGGAAGGCGGTACTGACGGGGCGTGCGCTTCGAGTTGCACGGATCGTCTTCCTCGTCTGGTCGTTCCGGCCCTGTTGGGCCGGGTGGCGGCTGGTACCGGCGGGTTTTCTCTTGTCCCGAGGCCCCTTCGCTCCGTCGTCCCCGTTCGGGGAAAACAGAAGGGCCGCGGATCCCGGATGGGGTTCCGCGGCCCTGAAGGCGCCGGCCTGATCAAGTCAGGCTGGATCACTCCAGGGTTTTGGCCCACGGAAGGCCCACATCGTGTGGTGCTGCGTCGTCTGCTTGAGGGATCCGGCACCGGCCGCAAAGGCATAGGCCGGGGCCTTTGCCTCTACTGCTCCTGCTTCCAGTGCCTTGCTCGGTCGCTCATTGCGCTCGCGGACAGGGAGACCCGCGAGAGACACGGAGGACGCCGGCCGGACGGCAGGAATGCCGGACAGACCGGTGCCCAGGTTCGAGACGCCGAGCATGCACAGAGAGACGGCCGGGAGATCGGTCATTTTGACCGTGCTGACAGAGCTGGTGTAGATGCTGATCACTGGACTCGCCTCCTCTCGGCGTCTTGGGGAACTGGGGTGAACCAGTCCAACGGATCGACTATGAAGTACAGCACGGACCCAGGTCTCCTGAGAAGACTCTGTTCCCGTGGCTAAGAACCTATGGGGATTGCCGGGGCATACGCAAACTATTTTTCCGACGAGTTTGAATCAGTCACTGGCGCTCTCCCCCTCAACTCCCTGACCTGCACAGATGGCCAAAACATCGGCTCCGTACCGGTTGAGCTTGCGCACCCCGACACCAGGGATGCGGGCCAACTCCCCTTCCTCGTCCGGGACTGTCTCCGCGATCGCCATCAGGGTCCTGTCGGTGAAGACGCAGAAGGCGGGCTGCCCACCGCGCGCCGCCTGGACCGCACGCCACTCGCGCAGCCGCTCGTAGAGGCCCTCGTCCATGTCGGAGGGGCACTCGTCGCAGCGCATCAGTTTCATCTCGCCCGCGTCGGTCAGCGTGCGTCCACAGACCCTGCAGCGGGCCGGGGTTCTCTGTGTCCGGCGCGGAGCGGCTCCGGGGCTTCCTCCGAAGCCGCGCTCGATGCCACCGGGGCCGACCACACTTGTCCGGACGACGGTGGCGACGGAGCCGGGGCGCAGGCCGTCGAGGAAGCGGCTGGGGCGGCGGTTCGGCCGGCCTCCCGGCGCGCGTGAGAGAGCCCAGGAGACATGGAGGCGTTCTCGTGCGCGGGTCACTCCGACATAGAGAAGGCGGCGTTCCTCCTCAATCTGTTCATCGGTCTTTGCGTAGGTGATCGGCATCATGCCCTCGGCGACGCCGACGACGAAGACGACGTCCCATTCCAGGCCCTTGGCCGAGTGCAGGGAGGCAAGAGTGACGCCCTGCACGGTCGGGGCATGCTGGGCGCTCACCCGCTCGTCGAGTTCGGTGACGAGGTCGGCGAGCGTGGCGCCCGGTTTCGCGGCCGTGAAGTCATGCGCGAGGTTCACCAGTGCGGCCAGCGACTCCCAGCGCTCTCTGACGGCCCCCGAACCCGCGGGCGGTTCGCTCGTCCAGCCCTCCCCCGAAAGCACGGCACGCACCTGGGAGGGCAGGTCGACGACGTCGTCCAGGAGGGAGTCGTTGCCTCCGAAGCGGGCGGCGGCGCGCAGCGCACTGCTCGCCCTGCGCACCTCGGGCCGGTCGAAGAACCTTTCGGCGCCGCGCAGCTGATAGGGGACTCCGGCGTCGGCGAGGGCCTGTTCGTACGTCTCGGACTGGGCGTTCGTCCGGAACAGGATGGCGATCTCGGCGGGCGGGACGCCGGCGGCGACGAACTCACGGATGCGGCGGGCGGCACCCTCGGCCTCGGAGGGTTCGTCGGCGTACTCGGTGTAACCGGGTTCGGGTCCGGGGTCGCGCTGCGAAACCAGTTCCAGCCGGTGTTCGGCGGCGCGGCCCCGGGCCTGGGCGAGCAGGCCGTTGGCGAGGTGAACCACCTGGGGGGTGGACCGGTAGTCACGGACCAGCTTGACGACAGTCGCACCGGGATGGCGGGTGCGGAAGTCGAGCAGATGGTCCGGAGTTGCTCCTGTGAACGAATAGATCGTCTGGCTGACGTCCCCGACCACGCACAGGCTGTCTCTGTCCCCGAGCCACAGCTCCAGCAGCCGCTGCTGAAGCGGGCTGACGTCCTGGTACTCGTCGACCACGAAGTGCTGGTACTGGGAGCGGACCTGTTCGGCGATGTCGTGCCGGTCCTGGAGGACGGCGACGGTGAGCAGCAGGACGTCCTCGAAGTCGATGACGGAGCGGTCCCGCTTGAGGTCCTCATAGGTGGCGTAGAGCTGAGCGATCTCCGCCGGGTCCCGGGGGGCGACGCGGCCGGACTTGGCGACGGCGGGCACGTAGTCGGCGGGGACGGTCTGGGTGACCTTGGACCATTCGATCTCGGCGGTGACGTCCCGCAGTTCGCCCCGGTCGAGGCGGATGCGGCAGGCGGCCGCGGCATCGGCGACCAGCTGGATCTTGCGGTCGACGAGGCGGGGCATGGAACCGCCGACGGCCTTTGGCCAGAAGTACTGGAGCTGGCGAAGCGCGGCCGAGTGGAAGGTACGCGCCTGGACTCCGCCGGCGCCGAGCTGGCGCAGTCGCCCGCGCATCTCACCGGCGGCGCGGTTGGTGAAGGTGACGGCGAGCACGCTGGAGGGCTGGAGAATTCCGGCGCGCACACCGTAGGCGATGCGGTGGGTGATCGCTCGTGTCTTTCCCGTGCCGGCGCCCGCCAGCACGCACACCGGACCGTGCAGGGCGGTGGCCACTTCGCGCTGCTCGGGATCGAGTCCGTCGAGCACCGCGTCGGCCGAGTCCGGAACCTGCGGAAAAAGGGTGGAGTGCGTTGCTGCTGTCACACGGCCATGCTGCCAGGTCGCCGGAGACGGGTGAGCCGGTTGTCCACAGGCACCCCCTTGCGGTCGTACTAATGCGGCAGGGCGTCCCCTCGGATACCCCCGCGGGAATGGAGGCCGGGTCGCGTGCGTTCCACCACAGCGAGCACCCGTCCCCGAACTGCTGAGGAGCACGAGAGACATGCTGGGCACTGTGACGATGTACAGCACCACGTGGTGCGGCTACTGCCGTCGGCTGAAGAGCCAGATGGACCGCGAGGGCATCGCGTACAACGAGATCAACATCGAGCATGACCCAGACTCCGCAGCGTTCGTGGAGAAGGCGAACGGCGGCAACCAGACGGTTCCGACGGTGCTGGTGATTCCCTCCAACGACGGCCCCGAGGTCGTGATGACGAACCCGAGCCTCGCGCAGGTGAAGCAGGCCCTCGGCGCCTGACCCGCGCGTACCCGACCCCCGAGCGGCCCGGCGGCCGTGCGGGGGTCCTCTCTTGTGTCAGAGCGCGCTGCCCGGCTTCGGCAGCGGCTTGCCGTACCAGAGTTCGATCAGACGGGCCGCGATCGAGATGCCGTACGGCGGGAGGACCTCGCCGGATTCGAAGCCTGCGCGCAGGTCCTCGCGGGAGAACCAGCGGGCCTCGTGGATCTCGTCCCCGTCGACCTCGATGTCGGTCGAGGTGGCCCGGGCCATGAAGCCCAGCATGAGACTGGACGGGAACGGCCAGGGCTGGCTGGCGACGTACTCGACCTGGTCCACGAGGATGCCCGCCTCCTCGAACACCTCTCGGCGCACCGACTGCTCGATGGACTCGCCGGGCTCGACGAACCCGGCGAGCGTCGAGAAGCGGCCCTCGGGCCAGTGGACCTGGCGGCCGAGGAGGATGCGGTCCTCCTCGTCGGTGACGGCCATGATCACGGCCGGGTCGGTGCGCGGGTAGTGCTCGGCGCCGCAGGCCGGGCAGCGGCGGATGTGGCCGGCTGCGGCGATGACGGTGCGCTCCCCGCAGCGGGAGCAGAAGCGATGCAGGCGCTGCCAGTTTTCCAGAGCAACGGCGTGCACCATGAGGCCCGCGTCGCGGGGCGGGAGGAGCAGGCCGGCCTCGCGCAGGCCGGCGGCGCGCGCGGACTGGTCCATGCGGCCGGGCAGTGCGTCCTTCTGGAGGGCGAAGTAGCTGGTGCCTTCGTCGTCCCTGCCCAGGAAGTAGCGGTGGGCTTCGGTGAGGGGGGCTTCGAAGGAAGGGGTCATGACGAGCTCGGTACGCCCTTCGGGCGTCTCGTCGATGAGGACCTGACCACCGGAGACCACGAAGCAGCGGGTTGTGGGGTGGCTCCACGCCGCGGCGAGCCAGGCCTCGTCGAGCCGGTGGTGCGCGGCCCGGTCGATGCCGCTCGGGGCAGTGAGCGAGACGGGGCGGTCGGCGGTGTGGTCGGTCCAGGTGGTCACAGGTGTTTCCAACTCCCCCGGTGCAACGGATATTTCGGTGGGCGGTTCAGCGGGATGTGGGTGGGGACGCGTGGGAGCCGACGGCTTTCGGGCAGGTTCGCGCAGGTGCGGGGCGGTGCGTCCAGTGTGCCCCGGGGGGTCTGCGGGTCCGGACCGCACTGGGTCGTCAGGATTCATCACGCCAAGTCCCCGCCAGGTCGCCCCAGAGGTAGGCGGTGGTCTCGACGCCTTTGAGGAGCAGGTCGATCTCGACCTTCTCGTTGGGGGCGTGCCAGCCGTCGGAGGGGACGGAGATCCCCAGGAAGAGCACGGGAGCACCGAGGACGTCCTGGAGGTCGGCGGCCGGGCCGCTGCCGCCCTCGCGCGTGTAGCGGACCGGTTTGCCGAAGGCGCGGCCCATGGCGCGTACGACGGACTGCAGGGCTGGGTGGTCCAGTGGGGTCAGGCACGGGCGTGTGGCCGCCGCGAACGTGATCTCGCAGCGGATTCCGGCGGGAACGCGGGCCGTGGTCCAGTCGCGGACGATTTTCTCGATGTGGGCGGGGTCCTGGCCGGCGACCAGCCGGAAGGAGAGCTTCACCATGGCCGAGGCCGGGACGATGGTCTTGCTGCCGCGGCCCTGGTAGCCGCCGCCGATGCCGTTGACCTCGGCGGTGGGGCGCGTCCAGACACGCTCCAGGGTGGTGTGCCCGGCTTCGCCGTGGGTGGCGTACGACTTGGCGGTGCGCAGCCACTGCTCCTCGTCGAAGGGGAGTTCGGCGAGGAGTTCGCGCTCGCGGTCGGTGAGCTCGGTGACGCCGTCGTAGAAGCCGGGGATCGTCACGCGCGCGTGCTCGTCGTGCAGTGCCGCGACGAGGCGGGCGACGGCGGTGGCCGGGTTGGGCACGGCGCCGCCGAAGGAGCCGGAGTGGATGTCCTGGTCGGGTCCGTGGAGCTGGATCTCGCACTCAGCGAGACCGCGCATGCCGGTGCACACCGTGGGGGTGTCCTCGGCCCACATGCCGGTGTCCGAGACGATCACAGCGTCGGCGGCGAGCCGGCCGGCGTGTTCCTCGACGAGGGAACGGAAGTGGACGGAGCCCGACTCCTCCTCGCCCTCGACGAGCATCTTCAGATGGACGGCGGGTGCGGTGCGGCCGGTCGTCGCGAGGTGGGCGCGGACGCCGAGTGTGTGGAAGAACACCTGGCCCTTGTCGTCAGCGGCCCCGCGCGCGTGGAGACGGTTTCCCCGGACGACCGGTTCGAAGGGGTCACTGTCCCAGCCGTCCTCGCGGGCAGCGGGCTGCACGTCGTGGTGGCCGTAGACGAGGACCGTGGGGGCGGCGGAGTCGTCGGCGGGCCACTCGGCGAAGACCGCCGGGGCGCCCGGTGTCGCCCAGACCTCGACGGTCGGGAAGCCTGTTTCCCTGAGTTTGGCGGCGAGCCAGTCTGCGCTGCGGCGTACATCGGCGGCGTGGTCGGGCTGGGCCGACACCGACGGGATGCGCAGCCACTCGGCGAGGTCGTCGAGGAAGGCGGCACGGTGCTGCTCGATGTACGTACGGACGGCGCTGTCCGGGGTCGGGCTCATGGTCAAGAGCCTATCGGCCCGAACTGACATCCTCGTCCGGTACTTCGAACGCGGCCGGCTCGTCCAGGAGCAGCCGCTCCAGCGCGGCCCGGTCCGGGAGATCGTCCGGCCGCACGATCTCGCCACTGCGCACGTAGAGGAAAGCGGCTCCGACGGCTTCCAAAGGCACCCCCTGCTGCTCGGCCCAGGCCAGGCGGTAGACGGCGAGCTGGAGCGAGTCGGCGGTGGGGGTGCGGTGGGTCTTCCAGTCGACGATCTCGTACGTCGTCTCCTCGCCGTCGCCTTCCTTGTAGACGGCGTCGATCCGGCCCCGTACGACGCGTCCGGCGATGGCGAGCTGGAAGGGGGTCTCGACCCGGTAGGGCGTGCGGTGGGCGTACTCGGTGAGTTCGAAGGCGTCCTTGAGGCTTTCGAGGTCGCGCTCGTCGGCGATCTCGGCATCGCTGCCGGGCAGTTCATCGGGCTCCAGCATAGGGAGCTGCAGTTCCTCGAAGCGGGCCTCGACCCAGGCGTGAAAACGGGTGCCCCGGCGGGCGGCGGGCTGCGGGGGACGTGGCATGGGACGGGCCAGCTCCTGCGCGAGGGCGTCCGGGTCGGCGGCGAGGAGCATCAGCTGGGACGCGGTCAGCGACGCTGGCAGGGGTACGTCGGTGACGCTCTCCCGCGCGCGCAGCAGTTCGCCGGTGAGCGCGTCGAGGTCGCGGTCCCAGGAGGCGATGGCGCGGGCCTCCTCGGGGGTGAGATCCGCTTCGGCGGGGTGTCTGCGGGCGTGGGGCACCCTGGGCGGGCGGTCGTGGTCGTGTGCGGTGTGGGGCACGCGCGCGCGGGGCTGCGTCTGGGCGGGTGGTTCGGGCCGGGCCGTGCTCCAGGCGTCCCAGTCGGTGTCGTCCTCTGCGGGCAGGGCGTCTTCGTCGAGAGGGCCGTCGTCGAGCGGTTCGTCTTCCTCGTACGGAACCTCGTCGTCCGGCGGCGGGGGCCAGTCCGGATCGTCGTACGCGTCCGGGTCGTGCGCGGCCGCGGGGTGGCCGTCCTCGTGGGAGGCGAGGTTCTCCAGGTGGGCGAGGACCGTCTCGGCGGCGGCGCGGCGGCGGCCGAACGCGGCGTCGTCCAGGGGCAGGGGCCACAACTGGTCGGCGGACGTCGCGTGCAGGGCGGGATTTTCCTCGTCCTCCGCCGGTTCGTCCGCCCACGCCTCGATCTCGCCGTGACCGGCCGTGCAGTGGCCGTGGAGCGCGAGCAGGAAGTCGGACGGGCCGCGGGGCTTCTTCTGCGAGGGACCCCACCAGTGCCCGGAGCCGAGCAGAAGGGAGCGGGGTCGGGTGAAGGTGACGTAGCCGAGGCGGAGTTCCTCGGTGTGCTGGTGGTCCTTCATCGCCTCGTGGAAGGTCTTCATGCCCCGGGAGTCCCAGGCCTCGATGTCGGGCAGCGTGTCGGTGTCGCCGCGCAGTGCGTGCGGCAGGACCTTGGCCTGGGAGGTCCACTTCTCGCGGCCCTGGGCACTGGGGAAGGTACCGGTGACCAGGCCGGGGACGGCCACGACGTCCCATTCCAGGCCCTTGGACTTGTGGGCGGTGAGCACCTTGACGGTGTTCTCACCGCCGGGCAGGGCGTTGTCGAGGCCCTTCTCGTACTGTGCCGCCGTGCGCAGAAAGCCGAGGAAGGCCAGCAGACTGGCCTCGCTCTCGTTGGCGGCGAACGAGGCGGCGATGTCCAGGAAGTTGGACAGGGTCTCGCGGCGACGGGCAGCCAGGGCGTGCGGGGACGCCGACAGCTCCACTTCCAGGCCGGTGACGGCGAGCACCCTGTGCAGTACGTCCATCAGCGGGTCGGCGAGTGAGCGGCGCAGGTCGCGCAGTTCGGCGGCGAGCCGGGCGAAGCGCACGCGGGCGTCCGGCGAGAAGGGCAGCCCGTCGTCGTCTCCCTCGCCCCTCAGGGATGTCTCCAGGAAGGTGTCGAGGGCGTCCGCGAGCGATATCACCTCGGAGGGGTCGACCCCCTCGACGGCCTCGGCGAGCCGGCGGTCCAGGTCGTCGGCGTCCCCCACGCGCGCGTGGGACACGAGGAGGCGGGCCCTGCGGCCCAGGAGAGCGAGGTCGCGCGGGCCGATGCGCCAGCGCGGGCCGGTCAGCAGCCGGACCAGGGAGGCGTTGGCTCCGGGGTCCTGGAGGACCTCGCAGACGGACACCAGGTCGGCGACCTCGGGCAGATGCAGCAGCCCGGACAGCCCGACGACCTCGACGGGGATGTTTCGCGCGACGAGCGCGCCCTGGATCTCGGCGAAGTCGGTGGCGGTGCGGCACAGGACGGCGATCTCGCCGGGCGCCTTGCCGGTGCGTACGAGGTGGGCGATGGAGTCGGCGAGCCAGTCGATCTCCTCGGCGTGGGTGCGCAGGAGCGCGCAGCGCACCTGGCCGTCGCGCTCGGCGCCGGGTGCGGGGCGGAGCGCCTCCACGCCCGCGTGCATGGCGCGCAGGGGCTCGGCGAGGCCGTTGGCGAGGTCGAGGAGGCGGCCTCCGCTGCGGCGGTTCTCACTGAGCGACTGCCGGGCCGCCGAGCCGCCGTCGGCGTGGGCGAAGTGCTCGGGGAAGTCGTCGAGGTTGGCGACGGAGGCGCCGCGCCATCCGTAGATCGCCTGGCAGGGGTCGCCGACCGCGGTCACCGGGTGGCCGGTGCCGCCGCCGAACAGACCTGCCAGGAGGACGCGTTGGGCCACCGAGGTGTCCTGGTACTCGTCGAGGAGCACCACGCGGAACTCCTCTCGCAGGACGCGGCCCACTTCGGGGATGCGGGCGAGCGTCGCGGAGAGGGCGATCTGGTCGCCGAAGTCGAGAAGGTCGCGCTCGCGCTTGGCGGCCCGGTAGCGGGTCACCAGTTCGGCGAGTTCGCGGCGGGCGCCGGCCGTCTCGGGGACCTTGCGCAGGTCCGCGTTGGTGAGTTTGGCGCCCTCCAGGGAGCGCAGCAGTTCGGCGTCGTACGCGCGCAGTTCCTCCGGGCGGACGAGGTGTTCGGCGAGTTCGGCGTCGAGGGTCAGAAGGTCACTGACGAGGTCCGGGAAGGAGCGGGTGAGAGCCGGGTACGGGCCGGGCGCTTCGCGCAGTACGCGCGCCGCGAGCTGGTAGCGGGTGGCGTCGGCGAGGAGGCGGGCGGTGGGTTCGAGGCCGATACGCAGGCCGTGGTCGGTCAGGAGGCGGCCTGCGAAGGCGTGGTAGGTCGAGATGACAGGTTCGCCGGGCGGGTTGTCGGGGTCGATGACGTCCGGGTCGGTGACGCCGGCCCTGACGAGCGCCTTGCGGACACGTTCGGCGAGTTCACCAGCGGCCTTGTTGGTGAAGGTGAGGCCGAGTACCTGTTCGGGGGCGACCTGGCCGGTGCCGACGAGCCACACCACGCGTGCCGCCATCACCGTCGTCTTGCCCGACCCGGCTCCGGCCACGATCACCTGTGGGGCGGGCGGCGCGATGACGCAGGCCATCTGCTCCGGGGTGAACGGGATGCCGAGGAGCTCCTTGAGCTGCTCGGGGTCGCTGATACTGGCTGGCACGTCAGAGAGGCTAGCGGCGGTCACTGACAGTGGGTGCCCGATTCGCCGTCGGTTCGGCGGAAGTGCAGGTCGGCACGGGTGGTGCCGTACATCACTCCTGTTCGGGCGTCACCCTGGTGAGTGCCGGGCCGGTGTCACTCGACGACGTGCCGGCCTTCCGGGCGGGCGCTGCACGATGCCCGGAAAGAGCAGTGCGCGCAGTGCTGGCCGGCGGTCGGGGTGAACCGTTCGTCGAGCACCTTGCCGGCGGCGGTGGCCAGCAGGTCGCCGATCCACTCCCCCTCCGCCCCCGCCCCTCCCGCCGGCGGAGCCTGGGCCTGCACCTTGGGCAGCGTCTCGCCACCGTCCCGTTTGGCGGCGCCCTGGCGCAGTTGGACCAGTTCGGCGCCGCCCGGTTCCGGTCGCACGCCGTCGAAGGCGTCGTCGACGGCACCTTCGCGGACGGCGAGCTGGTAGACGGCGAGCTGGGGGTGACGGGCCACCTCGGCAGCGGTGGGCGCCTGTTTGCCGGTCTTGAAGTCGACCACGTAGGCGCGGCCCTCTCCGTCGGCCTCCACGCGGTCCATGGAACCGCGGATGCGCACTTCGTAGTCGCCCGCCCCAAGGGTGACGTCGAAGTCGTGCTCGCTGGCCACGGGGGTACGGCCGGTGCGACTGGAGTCGACGTGCCACGTCAGGAAACGTTCGAGCGCCACGCGCGCGTGTTCCTTCTCCTGTGTCGACTTCCAGGGCGCGTCGAAGGCGAGCGCGTTCCAGACGGAGTCGAGGCGTTCCATAAGGACGGTGAGGTCGGCGGGGGTGTGTCCGGAGGCGACCTCGTCGGCGAGGACGTGCACCACGTTGCCGAAACCCTGGGCTGCGGTCGCGGGGGCGTCGGCCTTCACCTCGCGGCCCAGGAACCACTGCAGGGCGCAGGTGTTGGCGAGTTGGTCGAGGGCACTGCCGGAGAGCACGACGGGCTGGTCGCGGTCGCGCAGCGGGACCTTGCTCTCGGTCGGCTCGTACATGCCCCACCAGCGGTAGGGGTGGGCGGACGGCACAAGTGGGCGGCCCTCCTCGTCGGTGAGCGCGGCGAGTCGGGCCAGGCGGCGGGCGGCGGCCTCTCTGAGGGGGTCGGAGACGCGCGGGTCGACCGTGGTGGCGCGCAGTTCGGCGACGAGTGCGGCGACGGAGAGGGGGCGGCGCGGGCGGCCCGTCACGTCCTTGGGTTCGACGCCGAGCTCGGTGACGAAGCGGGAGGGCTGGTCACCGTCGTCGGCGGGAGCCTTCACCGCGGTGACGACCAGACGTTCACGCGCGCGCGTGGCGGCCACGTAGAACAACCGCCGTTCCTCGGCGAGCAGTGCTCCCGGGGTGAGCGGCTCGGCGAGGCCGTCGCGGCCGATGCGGTCGGCCTCCAGCAGCGAGCCGCGACGGCGCAGGTCGGGCCACAGACCCTCCTGGACACCGGCGACGACCACGAGGCGCCACTGAAGGCCCTTGGAGCGGTGGGCGGTCATCAGGCGCACGGCGTCGGGGCGAGCGGCACGGCGGGTGAGCGTGTCCGCCGCGATGTCCTCGGCGTCGATCTCCTCCAGGAAGTTGAGGGCGCCCCGGCCGCCGGTGCGCTCCTCAGCGCGCGCGGAGGTCGCGAACAGTGCGCAGACGGCGTCGAGATCGCGGTCGGCGTTGCGTCCGGCCGCGCCGCCGCGCCGTGCGGCCCGCTCCAGCCGTCCCGGCCAGGGTGTGCCGATCCACAGGTCCCAGAGGGCCTCCTCGGCCGTTCCGCCGCCCGCGAGGCGCTCACGCGCCTTCCCGAGCAGAGCGCCGAGACGCTGGGCGCCCCGCGCGTACGCCGGGTCATGGACGACGAGACGTTCCGGTTCGGCCAGGGCTCGGGCCAGGAGTTGGTCAGAGGGCGGCGGTACGGAGTTGCCTGCGGCCCGTTCCTCCTCGCGCAGGGCGCGGCCGAGGCGGCGCAGATCGGCGGCGTCCATGCCGGCGAGGGGGGAGGTCAGGAGGGTCAGGGCAATTTCGGTGCCGAGCCAGCCGGTGGCGGCATCTTCGCCCTCACCGTCCCCTCCTCCTTCGGCGCCCGTCTCCTCACCCGCGCCGGACGCCTCCGCCGTTGCCACCGTCCTGAGCGCTGTCAGCAGCGGTGCCACCGCCAGTTCGTGGCGCAGGGGCAGGTCGTCGCCGTCGATGTCCAGGGGGACGCCGGCGGCCGTGAGAGCGCGCCGGACTGACGGGATCGTACGGCCGCCGGCGCGCACCAGGACGGCCATCTCGCCCCAGGGGACACCGTCCTCCAAATGTGCGCGGCGGAGGATGTCGGCGATGTTGTCCAGCTCCGTACCGGATGTCGGATGCGTGTAGACCTCGACGCTGCCTCCCTCGCGGACCGGAGCGAGTTCGCGGTGGGCGCGGACCTTCTCGGCCGGGAGGCGGGGCAGGGGCATGCGCCGGGTGAGGAGGCGGGTGGCGGTCAGCGGGGTGGCGGCGGAGCGTCGGGACGTCCTGAGGACCTCGACCGGGGCGGGGCGGCCGCCCGCGCGCGGGAAGGCATCCGGGAAGTCCAGGATGCCGTTGACGTCCGCGCCGCGGAACGCGTAGATCGACTGGTCGGGGTCGCCGAGGGCGACGAGTGTCCGGCCGCCTCCGGCGAGCGATTGCAGCAGTCGCACCTGGGCCGGGTCGGTGTCCTGGTACTCGTCCACGTAGACGGCGTCGTAGCGGGCGGCGAGCTGCCCGGCGGTGTCGGGGCGGCTCGCGAGGAGTACCGCGCGGTGTACGAGCTCCGCGTAGTCGAGCACGCCTTGCATGTCGAGAACGTCGAGGTACTCGGCGAGGAAGGCGGCTGCGGCGCGCCAGTCGGGACGGCCGATGCGCCGGGCGAAGGCGTCCAGGGCGTCCGGGCCGAGGCCCAGTTCGCGGCTGCGGGCGAGGACCGCGCGCACCTCGTCGGCGAAGCCGCGGGTGGTGAGGCAGGCACGCAGTTCGTCCGGCCAGCGCACATGGGCGAGGCCGAGGCGCTCCAGGTCGGGCTGGCCGGCGAGCAGTCCGCGTACGGCCACGTCCTGCTCGGGGCCGGAGAGCAGCCGGAGGGGTTCCACGAACAGCTCGCTGTCCTGGTGGGCACGGACCAGGGCGTAACAGAAGGAGTGGAAGGTGGTCGCGCGGGGAGCTCGGGCGGCTCCGATGCGCAGTGCCATCCGGTCGCGCAGTTCAACGGCTGCCTTGCGGCTGAACGTCAGCACGAGGATCCGCTCGGGGTCCCCGCCCCGGGCGATCCGGGCCGCGACCGCCTCGACGAGTGTCGTGGTCTTTCCCGTTCCCGGACCTGCGAGGACGAGCAGTGGTCCGCGGGCGTGGTCAACCACCGCGCACTGTGCGGCGTCCAGACGAGGGGGATCCGGCCGCGTGAGCGGGGTACGCACCAGTCGGTAAGCGCCACGGTTCCCCTGTCGCCCCTGGGGGTGCGACAGGCGCCTGGTGGAGAAAGAGGAGCTCACGTGGTTCGCCGGTCCTGGTGGGTGTGCTGGTTTACCGGCCGTCATGCGTGGGTGGACGGCAGCCGGGAGGTGAAGGGGACAGGTGCGGCCGACGCTACGCCGACGGGCGGCCGGGAAGCAGGGCTTTCGCTTGGTCCCATCCGTCCTGGGCGCCACCCGGGCCCCTCGCCCCACGAACGTACGCCATGGCACGGACGTGCCCGGTTTACCCCGTACGGGCCACAGGTTCCCCTGATGCCCGCCCGATGGCGGAAGCTGTCAGGTGTGACCCTCCGCCCGCTCGCCGCCGTCCCACCGCGCGCGTCTCATGTCGAGCCGCGGCAGGTGTCCCTCGGCGGCCCTGCTCACCTCCTTCAGGGGTGTGCCCTCCGCGCGGTAGTGGCCGAGAGCCTCCAGTTCGTGGCCCGGGAGCAGGACACCGTCCGCGCGGACGACCCGCCACCACGGAACGGCCCCTCCATAAAGGGCCATCACGCGTCCGACCTGGCGCGGTCCGCCCTCTTCCAGCCACTCGGCCACATCGCCGTACGTCATGACACGCCCGGGCGGGATCATTTCCGCAGCCTCCAGGGCCCGCTCGGCGTAATCCGGCAGGGCGTCCACCGGAAGGCTCTCGTCGCTCATCCGGCCCATCCTGCCCCACCCCACCGACAATGTGACGAGGCGGCGACCGTGGGTACTCCTCGCCCCGGAGCGGCGCTTGGGGCAGACTGTGCGCCCCCGCACTGCACCCTGATGCCCCTGTGTGTCAGTGGGACATGCCACCATCGTGCAAGCGGTGACCGGTGATACGAGACCAAGAAGAGACCATGAAGCAGCAGGGCGTGCACCCCGAAGACGCGGAGGGCACCTCTGGGGTTTCATCGCGCCCCGACGACGACACCACCGGCCCCATGCGCGAGAAGTCACCGGCCGGGCCGGCGGCCGACCATGCCGAGGAGGTCGAGGGCGACGAACCGCTGCTCCCCGCGCGCGTGCACCGCCCCGCCGATCTCATGCGGCTTCTGGCGGGCGTCATCGCGATCGTCGTACTGCTCACGATCGCCGCGTTCGCGCACGGCACCACCTCGGGGCTCGAACAGGACATCAACAAGGGCACGGGCCAGGCACCCGACCTGCTGATCAAGATCGCGGGTCTGGCGTCGAGCATCGCGATCCTCCTCGTGCCGGTCGCCTTCGCCATCGAGCGGCTGATCAAGCGGGACGGACTGCGGATCGCCGACGGTGTCCTCGCGGCGGTCCTCGCGCACGGGGTGACCCTCGCCACCGACCTGTGGGTCGCCAAGGCCGCACCGGACTCCATCCAGGAGGCGCTGACCCAGCCCTCCCCCGGCGACATCCATGCCCTCACGGACCCGGTGCACGGCTATCTCGCACCGGTCATCGCGTACATGACGGCCGTCGGCATGTCCCGTCGGCCGCGCTGGCGCGCCGTGCTGTGGGTGGTGCTGCTGCTCGACGCATTCTCGATGCTGGTCACCGGCTACACGACACCGTTCTCGATCATCCTGACGGTGCTGATCGGCTGGTCGGTGGCGTACGGGACGCTGTACGCGGTCGGCTCACCGAACGTGCGTCCGACCGGGCGCAATCTGATGGCGGGTCTGCGGCATGTCGGCTTCCGCCCCGTGAGTGCGGCCCGTGAGGAGGTGCCGGAGGCGACGGACAGCGTTGACCGCGGCCGACGCTACTTCGTCACCCTGGAGAACGGCCCACCGCTGGACGTCACCGTGGTCGACCGCGAGCAGCAGGCGCAGGGCTTCTTCTACCGCATGTGGCGCAACATCACGCTGCGCGGCCTGGCCACCCGCAGCAGCCTCCAGTCGCTGCGCCAGGCACTGGAGCAGGAGGCTCTCCTCGCGTACGCGGCGATCGCCGCCGGGGCCAACGCACCCAAGCTGATCGCGACCTCGGAGCTCGGCCCCGACGCCGTGATGCTCGTCTACGAACACACCGGGGGCCGCACGCTCGACTCGCTGGAGGACGAGGACATCACCGACGAGC
This sequence comes from Streptomyces sp. ADMS, assembly GCF_033441795.1. Classification (NCBI taxonomy): domain Bacteria; kingdom Bacillati; phylum Actinomycetota; class Actinomycetes; order Kitasatosporales; family Streptomycetaceae; genus Streptomyces; species Streptomyces sp. ADMS. The sequence continues at coordinate 31,997 of NZ_JAVFVX010000056.1, forward strand.
TGCTGCGCAACACCTGGCACCAGGTGAAGGCACTGCAGTCGCGGCGCATCGCCCATCGCAGGCTCGTCGGCGACGCCATTCTGGTGGATCGTTCCGGCAAGGTGATCCTCACGGACCTCCGGGTCGGCGAGATCGCGGCCGGGGACCTGCTGTTGCGCATGGACATCGCCCAGCTGGTGTCGACGCTGGGCCTGCGCGTGGGCGCCGAACGCGCGGTGGCGTCCGCGGTCGGGGTGCTCGGCCCGGACTCGGTGGCGGACTGTCTGCCGATGCTCCAGCCCATCGCGCTCTCGCGCTCCACGCGCGCGACGCTGCGCAAACTCGCCCGAGAGCGCGCCCAGCGTCAGCGCGAGGCGGTCCTGGAGGCGTCCCAGCAGGCCAAGCAGACGCGGCTGGAGGCAGCCCACGCCGACACCGGGCCGATCGTGCTGGAAAAGTCCGGCAAGAAGGCCGTGCGGGCGGAGCAACGGGCCGAGAAGCGGGCCATGGACGAGGCTCTGGAGGGGGCCCGCGAGGAGGATCTGCTCGCCCAGATCCGCCACCAGGTGCTGCTGATCAGACCGCAGGCACCAGTCGAACCGGCCCGGCTGGAACGGGTGAGACCGCGCACCCTGATCAGCTTCATCGCGGGCGCGTTCGGCGCGTACTTCCTGCTCTCCCAGCTCACCCACATCGAGTTCAGCACCCTGTTCGACGACGCCGAGTGGGGCTGGGTCATCGCGGCCGTGCTGTTCTCGGCCCTGAGTTACTTCGCCGCGGCGATGAGCCTGCTCGGTTTCGTACCGGAGCGGGTGCCGTTCATGCGGACCGTGGCCGCGCAGGTCGCCGGGTCGTTCGTGAAGATCGTGGCGCCCGCGGCGGTGGGCGGTGTGGCCCTCAACACGCGTTTCCTGCAGCGCGCCGGCGTGCGGCCGGGACTCGCGGTGGCCAGTGTCGGCGCGTCCCAGTTGTTCGGGCTGGGCTGCCATATTTTGATGCTGCTGTCGTTCGGCTACATGACGGGCACCGAGAAGACGCCGTCGCTGTCGCCGTCCCGGACGGTCATCGCGGGTCTGCTGACCGTCGCGGTGCTCGTTCTCGTGGTGACCTCGGTGCCGTTCCTGCGGAAGTTCGTCGTCACGCGCGTGAGGTCGCTGTTCGCCGGTGTCGTACCGCGCATGCTGGACGTCCTCCAGCGGCCCCAGAAGCTGGTCACCGGCATCGGCGGCATGCTGCTGCTGACCGCGTGCTTCGTGATGTGTCTGGACGCGTCGATCCGCGCGTTCGGCGACGAGACGACCTCGCTCAGCCTCGCCAGCGTCGCCGTCGTCTTCCTCGCCGGCAACGCGCTGGGTTCCGCGGCACCGACCCCCGGTGGGGTGGGCGCGGTCGAGGCGACCCTGACGGTCGGCCTGATCGCCGTCGGCCTCCCCAAGGAGGTCGCAGCCCCGGCCGTGCTGCTCTACCGGCTGCTGACCCTGTGGATTCCGGTGCTGCCGGGGTGGCTGTTCTTCAACCACCTGACGCGGAAGGGCTCCCTCTAGCGAGTGCGGCCTCGCGCCGGTGGTTCTGGGGGCGTGCGCGGTACCTCGTACGGCTCGCGCCCCGAGCGCCCCGCCGGGTGCGACCGCAGGATGGGATCATGCCCAACCCGTTCCGGCCGCGTGCCGCCGCACTGACGGTCGCTTCCCTCCTGCTGTCGTCCCTGGTGGCGGGGTGCAGCGACGATTCCGGCTCCCCGGAGAGGGAGCTGTCAGCCCAGAAGCTGCGCTGGAAGGACTGTCCCGCGCCGTCCGAGTCCGAGGGCGGTGGCGAGGCCCCGTCCCCGCTCCCGGGCGGCGACACCTGGCAGTGCGCCACCATGAAGACACCGCTGAACTGGGCCGAGCCGAAGGGCGACACGATCGGCATCGCGCTGATCCGGGCGAAGGCGAGCGGCGCCGCGAGCAGACGCATCGGGTCCCTGATCTTCAACTTCGGCGGGCCCGGCGGCTCGGGAGTCGCCGCGCTCCCCTCGTTCGGCACGGACTACGCGACTCTGCGCACGCGCTACGACCTGGTCAGCTTCGACCCGCGGGGGGTCGGCCGAAGCGCTGGTGTGCAATGCGCGGACGACGACGAGCTCGACGCCTACTTCCAGCAGGACGCGACGCCCGACGATGCCGCCGAACGCTCCGAACTGCTGGACACCACGCGGAAGTTCAACGCGGCCTGCGAAAAGCACTCCAAACAGGTGCTCCCCCATGTGCGCACCACCGACGCGGCCCGCGACATGGATCTGATGCGACAGGTCCTCGGCGACGACGAGCTGCACTACTTCGGCATCTCGTACGGCACCGAACTCGGCGGCGTCTACGCGCATCTGTTCCCCAAGAAGGTGGGCCGTGCGGTCTTCGACGCGGTCGTCGACCCGACCCAGACCCCTGTGGAGGGATCACTCGGACAGGCCAAGGGCTTCCAGCTCGCGCTCGACAACTTCGCCGAGGACTGCACGTCGAAGACCGAGGACTGCCCGGTCGGCGACACCGCACAGGACGTCAAGGACCGGATCACCAAGCTCCTCCAGAAGCTCGACGCCAAGCCGATCCCGGGCATCTTCCCGCGCGAGCTGACCCAGGGCGCGGCGGCCAACGGCATCGCGCAGGCGCTGTACTCCCAGAGCTTCTGGCCCTACCTCACCGACGGCCTTGAACAGGCCTACGACGGTGACGGCACCGTCCTGATGCTGCTGTCCGACTCGATGAACGGACGCAACCGCAACGGCGAGTACAGCAACCTCACCGCGGCGAACATCTCCATCAACTGCTCCGACCAGAAGGCGCGCTACACCGTCGCCGATGTCGAGGCGAGGCTGCCCGAGTTCCGCGCCGCCTCGCCCTTCTTCGGCGACTTCATGGCCTGGTCCATGCTCAGCTGCACCGACTGGGCCGTGCCGGGCGCCGCCGACCACCCCGACGTCAGCGCGACCGGATCGGCGCCGATCCTCGTCATCGGCAACACCGGCGACCCGGCGACGCCGTACGAGGGCGCGCGCAAAATGGTGGGGGCGCTGGGTGAGGGCGTGGGCGTGGAGCTGACGTACAAGGGGCAGGGGCACGGCGCGTACCGCAGCGGGAACCGTTGTGTGCTGACGGCGGTGAACGGTTATCTGCTGAACGGGAAGGTACCCGCGGCAGGGACCGTATGCTCCTAGGAAAGTGCAGGTCAGAACGTTATCCACAGGCGGATACGGCTTCGGCGTGATCCGCCTACTATGGCCGGACCGCCATCCGCCGGCCCGAGCGGACGGCTAGCAGGGGGGAAGTGCACATGTCTCGTTCCGTACGGTGGACGGCCGCGACCGCCGCCGCGTTGCTGGTGGCCGGCTGTAGCAGCGGCACGTCCGACAGCGGGGACGGCAAGGCGTCCGGCAACGCCACATCCTCGGCCACGACCTCGTCCCGGGCCTCCCCCGGGCTGCCTGCCTCGCTGACCTCGCAGAAGCTCGACTGGGGCCGTTGCGAAGGCACCTCGGACTCCCCTACGCCGGGCAGCGACTGGCAGTGCGCGACGCTCAGGGTTCCGCTGGACTACGCGAAGCCGGACGGCGAGACCATCGGCCTGGCGCTCATCCGCGCCAAGGCCACCGGAGGCAGCCGCATCGGGTCCCTCCTGTTCAACTTCGGCGGGCCGGGCCAGTCGGGCGTGTCCGTGATGCCCTCGTACGCCGGCACGGTCTCCGCACTCCGCGAGCGCTACGACCTGGTGAGCTGGGACCCGCGCGGGGTAGGGGCCAGCGAGGGCGTGCGCTGCCGCAGCGACAAGGAGATCCAGGCCGCCGAGTCGGTGGACCCGTCGCCGGACAACGCGGCCGAGGAGAAGGCGTACTTCCAGGACTCGGCCGACTTCGGGAAAGGCTGCGAGAAGTCCGCCGGAAAACTCCTCTCGCATGTCTCGACGACCGACTCGGCCCGCGACATGGACCTGATGCGACAGGTCCTCGGTGACACGAAGACGCACTACTTCGGTATTTCGTACGGCACCGAACTCGGCGGCGTCTACGCCCACTTGTTCCCGAAGAACGTGGGGCGGCTGATCCTCGACGCCGTCGTCGACCCGAGCGCCGACGTGGTGGGACACGCCAAGAACCAGGCCCGGGGCTTCCAGCGGGCACTCGACGACTACCTGAAGTCGACGGGCCAGGACCCGGACCAGGGATCGCAGAAGATCGCGGCCCTGCTGCAGCGGATCGACGCCGAGCCGCTTCCCACTTCTTCCGGGCGAAAGCTGACCCAGGGCCTGGCGGTCACGGGCGTCTTCGTGCCGCTGTACAGCAAGCACAGCTGGCCGGCGCTGACCAGCGCCCTGGACGCGGCCGAGCAGGGCGACGGATCGGACCTGCTGGCGCTCTCGGACGGCTACAACGACCGCGACGCGTCGGGCCACTACGGCACGACGACACATGCGCAACGGGTCATATCGTGTTTGGACGACAAGCAGCGGCCGACCGCGGCACAGGCCAGGAAGCTGCTGCCCGAATTCCGGAAGATCTCGCCCGTGTTCGGGGAGTTCATGGGCTGGGACACGGCCGGCTGGTGCCACGACTGGCCGGTGGCCGGTCAGTACGACACCCCGGAGGTCGGCGCGCCCGGCGCGGCGCCCGTCCTGGTGGTCGGCAACACCGGGGACCCGGCGACGCCGTACGAGGGCACGCGCAAGATGGTGGACGAGCTGGGCAGGGGCGTCGGCGTGATGCTGACATGGAAGGGCGAGGGGCACGGGGCGTACGGCAGTGGCAGCGACTGTGTCGACTCCACGGTGAACGCGTATCTGCTGGACGGGACGGTGCCGCGGGACGGCAAGGTCTGTTCATGACGGCGGCGGGGGCCCCGGGCACCTGTGGTGCGCGAGACCCCCGCCGGCCGAACAGGACGAACTGGGTGGGGAACCGCGGGTCAGTAGACCGGCTTGTGCGGCTCGATCTGGTTGACCCAGCCGATCACACCGCCGCCCACGTGGACCGCGTCCGCGAAACCGGCGGACTTCAGGACCGCGAGGACTTCCGCACTGCGGACACCCGTCTTGCAGTGCAGGACGATCTTCTTGTCCTGCGGGAGGGTCGCCAGGGCGGTGCCCATGAGGAACTCGTTCTTCGGGATCAGCTTGGCGCCGGGGATCGAGACGATCTCGTACTCGTTGATCTCACGGACGTCGATGATCTCGATGCTCTCACCGTCGTCGATCCACTCCTTGAGCTGCTTGGGAGTGATCGTCGAGCCGGCCGCCGCCTCCTGTGCCTCCTCGGACACGACACCACAGAAGGCCTCGTAGTCGATGAGCTCGGTGACGGTCGGGTTCTCGCCGCAGACCGCGCAGTTCGGGTCCTTGCGGACCTTGACCTGGCGGTACTGCATCTCCAGGGCGTCGTAGATCATCAGACGGCCGACGAGAGGCTCACCGATACCCGCGAGAAGCTTGATGGCCTCGTTGACCTGGATGGAGCCGATGGACGCGCACAGCACGCCGAGGACGCCACCCTCGGCGCAGGAGGGAACCATGCCCGGCGGCGGGGGCTCCGGGTACAAGCAGCGGTAGCAGGGGCCGTGCTCGGACCAGAAGACGGAGGCCTGTCCGTCGAAGCGGTAGATCGAGCCCCACACGTACGGCTTGTTCAGCAGCACGCACGCGTCGTTGACCAGGTAGCGGGTCGCGAAGTTGTCCGTGCCGTCAACGATCAGGTCGTACTGGCTGAAGATCTCCATCACGTTCTCGGCTTCGAGCCGCTCTTCGTGAAGAACCACGTTGACGTACGGGTTGATGCCCAGCACCGAATCACGGGCAGACGCGGCCTTGGAGCGGCCGATGTCCGCCTGGCTGTGGATGATCTGGCGCTGCAGGTTCGACTCGTCGACCTCGTCGAACTCCACGATGCCGAGCGTGCCCACGCCCGCCGCGGCCAGGTACATCAGCGCCGGCGAGCCCAGGCCGCCGGCGCCCACACAGAGCACCTTGGCGTTCTTCAGCCGCTTCTGCCCGTCCATCCCGACATCGGGGATGATCAGGTGGCGGGAGTACCTGCGGACCTCGTCTACGGTGAGCTCGGCAGCGGGCTCGACCAGGGGTGGCAGCGACACGGGGACTCCGTTGGTCGGTCAATCACTACAGTTGTTCTCCCCGTAACACTGCCACGCCCTTCTTCATTCCGAGACACCCGTTCCGAGGCGCGAGACGATGTCGTCCCAGTAGCCGGGCATGGCCTCCCAAGGGTCGGTGCGGCCACCGCGGTCCGTGCGGTCGGTGAAGTAGATCGTGGCGGCGCCCTGCCAGCGTGCGACGCGCAGCGCCTCGTCGAGATGACCGAGCGCCAGCCCGTGCACGAAGTGGCAGAAGCGTTCGGGTGGATGGTCGGCGGTCCACTCGGCCACCTGCGACCAGCGGTAGTCACTCCAGGTGCCGGAGAACGTGACGAGCTGGTCGGCGTGCTCGGCATAGTCCGGATGCGGATGGGTGCCGTGGCCCAGGACGATGTGGGTGTCGTCGTCGGCTTCGCGGAGCGTGCCGACCGTGCGGCGGATCTGCGGGAGCGCGGTGCGATCGGCCGGGCAGCGGTCCAGGAGGAAGCCGTCGGCCTTGTACCAGTCGCGGTACCGCTGCGCTTCGACGGTCAGCTCACCGTGCGTGCGGGCGCCGTGGGCCGTGTCGAGGTGGCCGAGGACGCGGACGCCCGCGTTGCGCAGACGGCCGACGGCCTCCAGGCAGTGCGGATCGGGGCGGCTGCCCGGGCCGTTGGAGACATTGAGGACGACCCAGTGCAGGGGCATGCCCGGACGGGCGAGTTCGCCCCACTCGGCCGGGGCGAGGAGGGGGTGCGCGAAGCCCGGAATACCGAAGCCGGTGCGGACGCCGGTGCTCGCGGTGCCCGCCTTGGCGCTGGTCAGATACGGCATGCCGCCTCCATCCAGATGTCGGCGAGGGACTCCTCCAGGTTGATCCGGGGCCGCCAGCCGAGCCGGTCGCGTGCGGTGCGGACGTCGGCCTGCTGCCAGCTGCCGCAGCCGTCCGGATACGGGTACGCGACAGGGGCCGCGTGGTCCGGATCGGTGCGGGGGTGACCGATGGACGCCCTCAGAGGGCCGGGCGGGCCGTCGAGTTCGTGCAGTGCGCCACCGTATCCGGCCACGCGGGCGAGGACAGAGGCGGCGTCGCGCAGGCGCACAGCGCGGCCGGAGCCGATGTTGATGACGCCCTGCGCGGCCGAGAGCGAGGCGGCGTGGACAGCCCGCGCCACGTCCCGTACGTCGATGAAGTCGCGCTGCGCGCCCAGGCCGCCGAGCTTGAGTTCGCCGTCGCCGGACTGCATCGCGCGGCGCATCGCCTCGGCGAGTCGGCCGAGTGGGGAACCTGCGGGCGTACCCGGGCCGGCCGGCGAGAAGACGCGCAGGACGACGGCGTCGAGGCCGGAGCCGAGGACCAGTTCGGTCGCGGCGAGCTTGCTGACGCCGTACGGGCCGCCGGGCCGGGGGACGGCGTCCTCGGCCGTGGAGGAACCCGGCTGGCTGGGGCCGTACTCGGCGCCGCAGCCGAGCTGGACCAGACGGGCGCCGCATCCGCTGCGCCGCAGGGCCTCGCAGACGGTGGCCACGGCGACCGTGTTGTGGCGGGTGAGTTCGCGGGCACCGCCGCGGGTGGCGCCCGCACAGTTGACGACGACTCCGGGGTGGACGGCGTCGAGGAAGCGGGTGAGTGCGCCGGGGCTGCCGGACGCGAGGTCGAAACGGACGTCGGCGTCGTCGCCGCGACCGAGGGCGGTGAGCTGCACGGCCGGGTCGGCGAGCAGTCGGTCGGCGACGAAGCGGCCGAGATAGCCGTTGGCTCCGATCAGCAGAACCCTCATCGGACGGCTCCCTCGGCGGAATCTCCGGCTCCGGGTCGGGAGGTGATCATCGGCTTGCTCCTTCGGGGGTTGCGGGTGCGTTCGTGATGGGGGGCCGGGCGTCGCGGAATCGGTCGCCTGCCGCAGTCGTGGTCCGGGACGTCATCCGGGTTCACCCGGCCTCGCGTGCGCCGACGCTCTGGTGAGCGTGCGGGTCGCGTGGAGCAGGAGGACCAGGGCGGCCCCTCCGCAGGTCATGGCCGGGATGCCTGCCGCACCCCAGCCGGCCACGACCGCGTCCGCCGGAGTGGCCAGGAAGGCACAACCGGGGAGGTGGGAGGCGAACGCGGTGGCCAGAGCCGCAGCCTCCGTCGCGGCTGCCGCGCCGAGGACCAGCGCCGGGGCGTGGGTGAAGCCGTGTGCCGTGAGGAGGCGGGCCAGGAGGAGCAGGGCGCCCAAAGTGACGGTGGTGGAGTAGGCCGCCGGTTCGTGCAGGACCGATCCGGAGAGGGCCACGAGCGCCGCCAACGTGCAGAGAAACAGGGCGAAAGCGCCCAGGAGGAGGGGTTTCACGGCTGCGGTGAAGTCCGCCAGGCCACGGCTGGCGGCCAGTTTGCGGCGGGCTCGCGTCGCGAAGAGGTGGGCGCACCAGGCCGCCGGCGCACAGGCCAGGGTCAGGGCCAGCACAGGAGCGGTGGACAGTTCCCGGAGGGCGGTGGGGAAATTGTCGGGTCCGCCCGTCAGTGCGGCGGTGAGCAGGCCGTCGCCCAGGAGCGCGTAGGCGAGGAGCCAGTAGGTCCACGCGCGCGTGGAGGCCGGGGTGTGACTCGCGTACGTGCCGGGAGGCGCCGGCTGGGACCTGGGGCTCAGTGGCCCCCGGCCGAGTGCCGCGCGTACGGCCAGCGCCACGGCCAGGGCGCCCAACGTCGCCACGGCCAGCTGGACCCGGCCCTCGGTGTGGTGCAGGCCCGTCACCGTCGCCGCGCACAGGGCGCCCGGCAGCAGGGAGAGCAGGGCCCAGCCGGCCCGCACGCCGGACGCGGCCGGCGGCATGGGCCGTAGGGGCGTTTCCGAGTCCCGGGAGACCCGGGCGTACATCTCCTCGGCCAGCGAGAACACGTCCCGGTGGCGGAAGCGGGCGGCCGTTCGGTCCGTGACGCCGTGGGCCTCCAGGCCGGCCGCGATCTCCAGGGGGTCGACCGCCCGCTCGCACAGCTCACGGTGTCTGTGCATGAGCGCCTTCACGGGGTCTCCGGTCCCTCGGCGCACCGCACGGGTGGAAGGGGAAGGCCTTTGCCCGGCGCTGTCCCCGGGGGCCGCACTCGGCTCCTCTGCCGTCCCCGTCCCCGTCCCCGCCTGTGCCTGTGCCTGCGTCTGCGTCTGCGTGTCTCGCACGTCCGTTTCCGCGGCGCTCATGAGCCACTCCTCCGAGTACCCGTCCCAGGCACCGGGGCTGTTCGGTGTCCCCGGGCGGTCCAGTTCTCCCAGCTCGCTCATCGCGCGCCCTCCCCGGCCGGTACGGGGGTCGCCTGTACCGGTGCGGAAGCGCGTCCTGTCGCCCAGCTGGGCCCGCCCCGGGCCACCACGCGTATGCCGGCCTGCGTCCAGCGGCCGGGGACATGGGCCTCCGCCGGGACGGCGAACGGAAGCGGTTCGCCGGTGTCGTCGAGGACCACCCGGCGGACGGGGCAGCGCGAGACGACCTCCAGATAAATGCCGTGAAATGCCGCGATGTTCTGCTCGACGGTGAACAGTTCGAGGGCACGGGCGCGGGCGGCGGAGCCCAGGCGCTCCCGGCGCGCCGGGTCCTGCAACAGCGCCACGCACGCCTCAGCGAGCGCCCGCGGGTTGCGCGGGGGCACCACAAGGCCCGTACCGCCGATGATCTCGACCACCGCGCCCACATCGGTCGACACGGTCGCCCGGGCGCAGAACATGGCCTCGACCAGGCTGATCGGGAAGCCCTCGACCACACTCGACAGGACGACGACCGCGCCCGCCGCGTAAGCCTCCGCGAGCGTCGGGGCCTCCGGGCCGCCGATCTCCTCGAACGACACCGGGTTGTCGCCGACGGCGTGAACGCCCTCGGCCTCGTCGGGGAAGAGCTGCGCGGCCAGCGCCCGGCAGTGCCCGAGATAGGCCTCGCTCTCGGCTCCCGCGGCCGCGCCGATGATGCGCAGGCGGGTCTTCGGCTCCTCCTTGCGGATCTCCGCGAAGGCGTGCAGGAGGGAGACCAGGTCCTTGGCGGGCTCGATGCGGCCGACCCAGATCAGCGTGTCGGGGTCCGCGGTCTCCGGCGACTCACCGATCTCCGCGAAGTGGGACGCGTCCATACCGGGGTACACCGTGCGCAGCTTCTCCCGGTCGGCCCCGCACCTCTCCTGCCAGCGGCGGGTGTGCGTGTTGCCGGGGGTGACCAGCACGGCCCGCCGGTAGACCTCCGAGGCCAGCCTGCCGTGGAAGGCCGCGAGCAGGGACCGTACGGCAGGGGCGCTGCCGTCGGCGCCCGAGGCCAGGTAGTGCGCTCTCAGCGGGACTCCGTACTCGGTGACGAGCAGGGGTACGCCGGAGAAGTGGTGGGCGAGGAGTCCGGGGAGCGCCGCCGGGCCGCCGGCCGCGGCATGGCAGAGGTCGACCGAGCCGAGTCCGTCGTCCTCGTACCAGTCGAGCGAGAGGGGGCGCAGGGCGCGTTCGAGGTGCGCGGCGACGGTGAGCAGGTCCGGGACGCGCGCCTCGCGCGCTGCTCCCTGAGCGCTGGGCGCACGACAGGCGCGCTCCAGAGCGCCTACGGCGGCTTCGGAGCGGAGCGCTCCCACCAGCCCGCCCTCGTCGCGGGCGAGGTCGGCGAGCCCGTAGAGAGCGCTGCCGAAACGGTCCGCCTCAGCGGTGGGCGCGCCCGATCCCTCCGACGCGTTTCCCGCATCGGACCCGGCGCACAGCGCCGTCGCCAACTCTCCGTAGGCCTCGGCGAACCGGCGGCGGGCGCGGCGGCCGTACACCACTCCGTCGTCCTCGGCCGTCCACAGCGGAGCGGTCCGGACCCGGCTGACCTGCGGCGGCAGCTCGATCCAGCCCTCGTCCTCCTGCCGCTCACTGCGGCTGAGCGCGTAGATGTCGAACTCGTGCCCGCCGAGCCCGCGCACGAGCCGGTCGCACCAGAGTCTGGCGTCACCGCTCACATACGGATAGCCACCCTCCGTCAGCAGTCCGATGCGCACGAGCACACCCCCGATCTCCCGTATGGGGAGCCGCCGTTGACCCGGCGGCTCGCAGCGGGACGAACGTATGCGGACATGACGGTGGTGCGACGGACGGTTGTCCGTCACACCACCAAAAGGGGTGAACGGTCGTAACTTTCCCGCGCGGATCGCGTTCTGTCGCGCTAAGAGATCATTCACGCGCGCATGGCCACGAACGCGCGTGCGGTCACGCCGGGGCCGGCTCCTGTCGGGAAGCGCGGCGCCGGGCCGCGATGTCCGGGCCGAGAGACGAACACCAGCGCGAGTCCGAGTTCACACCGCAACTCCCAGAGCAGGGCCACCACCTGGGCCTGGGTCGTGGCATCGAGCGCCGAGACCGGCTCGTCGCGGACGATGACGCGCGGTTCGCACACGCCCCGAACGCGCCCTTCGCGCTGCCCGTCAAGCGCCCGCAGCGGCTCGGCGACCGGCCTCACCCGCGCTGCGGCGGGGGCCGCGGGCGGAAAGCGGGTCCTGGAAGACCATCAGCGCCTTCGCCCCGCGCAGCCGCCGCAACTCGGCCTCCGACGCCTGCCCCCGGCCACTCCGCCCGTCAACTCCCCGGATACGGCCAGGGGTTGACCCGGCAGCGAATCCCGTCATGGTCGAGGAACTTGGTCTGCTGCTGCATGACCGGGGCGAGGTCGCCGTCCTTGTCACAGGTGACGTGCCCGTAGCCCAGGCGATGGCCGATCTCGTGGTTGATCAGCATCTGCCGGTACGCGTAGATCTTGTCGCCGTATGTCTCGGACCCCTGCGCCCACCGATAGGCGTTGATCATCACGCGGTCGGTGGCGGCCGAGTCGCAGGACACATTGTCCTCGGTGGTGTCGAGCCCCGACTTGGCGCACCAGAAGGCGGTGGTACCTGGGCTCGCCAGCGTGATCACGAAGTCGGGCTGGCCCGACGAGATCCGCTCGAACGTGCGACCGCCGCTGTGGGCCCAACTACGCTCGTCGTTGAGCGTCTTCTGCACAGCCTGCGCGAACAGCTCCCCGTCGAGTCCGAGCCCCTGCTCGACATCCACGCGGTATTTGTACTTCTGCCCCACACCTGGCGCCTTGGCCCAACCGCGGATCGCGTCGAACTTCCCCGAGCCCTTGAGGGTCGCCCCGAGCTGGTACGTCCTGGCCATCTTCTGGTCGTACGTCAGTGCCGTCACCGCGGCCGGCGCGTCGGACTCGGCGGGGAGGTTGTCGGTGGTGGCGGAGTCCCCGGACCCCGGGGCGTCCTGGCCCGAGCCGCTCGTCTGTGTCCGCACACCGCCGTCGTCGTCCTGGCCAGTGGCGACCTGCCCGGCGACGACGACCGCCAGCACGGTGGTGACAGCGGCAGCCGCGATCCCGGTGAACGCCCGCCCCTTGCCGCCCTTGCCCTTGACCGCCACCTCGGCGGGCGGCGGGTACGCGTCGCCCGTGCCGGCGCCGGCGTCCCAAGCGGTGACGGCCGCGTAGGGATCAGCAGGGTGCGATGTCCGGGCGCGGGGCGCGAAGCGGTCGGCGCCCGCGGCCGTGGCACCGGGCATGCCGGCTCCGTCGAAGGCATCGACGTACGACTGCCGAGGTCCGGAAACGTTCGGGGGCGCGGGACGCTGACGCGGTATGGCCGGCCCTGCGCCGGTCCGCGCACCCAACTCGCCCCAGCCACCGCCGGTTTCCCGCTGCTCGGGGTGCCCGCCTCCCCGAATGCGGGGAAAGCCGTGAGCGGGGGTTCCGTCCGGGAGTCGCGGCGTCCCGTGTGCGGGGGTGCCGTCAGGGAAGCGCGGGAAGCCATGAGCGGGGGTACCGTCGGGAAGACGGGGCATCCCCTGTGCCGGCGTGCCGTCAGCGAACCGAGGCACCCCTTGCCGCTGTGGCCCCTGGCTCTGGTCTCGCCCCTGAACCTGCCCCTGCACCTGGCCCTGTTGAGGCTGCTGTCCCTGCTGAACCACAGGAATGTTCGCCGTGTCGCCCTTACTCGCGCTGCCGCCGGTTCGCCCGCGGCGGCTGTGACGTCCCACCTCGCGTCTCAGCTCCCCGCGTTCGCGGCGTCGGCCCGGCTGCCGATTGTCCTCGCTGCCACAGTACCGGCATCCGCCTTCAACTCATCCGCGCCCTGGAGCAGTTCACGGAACGCCGACGCCAACGTCTCCGGGTCCTCCATCATCGCCACATGCCCGGCGTCGGGCAGCGAGAGCAGCCGGGAGTCACGGAAGGCGCGCGCCGCCCGCTGGGCCATGCGGTAGGAAACGAGCTGGTCGCGTCCGCCGTAGACGAGGAGCGTCGGCGCGAGTACGCGCTCGGCCTGGCGCCACAACCCGTGCTGACCGCCGATCGTGTACGCGTTCACGATCCCGCGCGCGGAACGCGCCATCGCGTCCCAGAAGTACGGCAGTTGCAGCCGTCGTTCCATCTCCTCGACCGCGTGGCGGAATCCCTCGGGCGTCACCTGCTCAGGATCCCCGTAACACAGCGCCATGACCCCGCGGACGCGCTGCTCGGCGGTCCACTCCTCGGTCATCCGGGTGAACAGGCGGGCCACACCGGGCAGGGCGAGCAGCGCGGTCGGCACCGCGGTGCGCTGCACGCGGACCTCCGGAAGCGCGGGCGAGACGAGCGTGAGCGTCCGGACGAGGTCGGGCCGCACCGCCGCGACGCGGGTAGACACCGCGCCGCCCATCGAGTTCCCGAAGAGGTGCACGGGACCGCGCCCGGAGGCGTCGAGGTAGCGGATGACGGCACGCGCGTGCCCGGTGACCGAGTAGTCGCCGTCGTCCGGTGGCGGGGAGTCACCGAAGCCCGGCAGGTCCAGCGCCTCGCTGTCGACGAGCTCGTCGTGCAGCGGCATGAGCGCCGACCAGTTCTGCGAGGAACCGCCCAGGCCATGGACGTACAGTGCGGGCGGCAGCCCCTCGCGCGCGGGGGGCCGCGACCGCACGGTCAGGGTGATCCCGGGCAGGCTGACCGAGCGCAGCCGCTCGCCCTCCGCGACCCTGACGGGCGCCACCTTCGGAAGCACATTGGTGGCCGGCACGTACGGCAGCTCGGTCGAAGACATGCGGCAATGTTACGAGACGATCACGCAGTGGTTCGTGTGTTCGGCATCACAGGCCGGCATTCCGATCACATGGCGCACCGATCGCATGGCGTCCCGATCCCGTGTCTCCTAGGCTCGTATCAGGGCACCCGTCAGTAGAACCGCACCCCCGGGAAGGGAGCCCAGCATGGCCGTCGACCCCACCGACCCCGAGACCTTCGAGGAAATCGAGTATTCCGAGGACTCAGAGGGCGAGCGCAGCGCCCCCGAGTTCGCCGTCGAGGTCCCCGAGGACGACGCCGCCGAGCAGCAAAGGGATGTCACGCAGCAGAGCGACGCCTCGTTGACCGGTGAGAACACCGACCGCGCCAGCGAGGCCGACCTCGCGGAACAGGCGCGCGTCGTGAGACTGGACGAGGACGACTACCGGTAGCCAGTCACCGCCGCTCGGTATCAGCACTCGACTGCCCGACAAAAGATTTGTTGCTATTTGAGCACTTAGGCCGGAACATACAGTCGCTCGGTCGAGGAATTTCTGCGCTCGCACCGCGCACACCAGGGTTACCGAAAAGTACGATGGCGGCGCGGCGCACACCGCATGTGGACGAAATTGGGAGGCGGCGTGACAGCCATCGAGCAAACTGAGGCGGCACGCCCGCGGGGCACGCGGTTGCCGCGTCGCGCCCGACGGAACCAGCTGCTGGGCGCCGCCCAGGAAGTGTTCGTGGCGCAGGGCTACCACTCCGCCGCGATGGACGACATCGCCGAACGGGCCGGTGTCAGCAAGCCGGTGCTCTACCAGCACTTCCCGGGCAAGCTCGACCTCTACCTCGCCCTGCTGGACCAGCACTGCGAGGCCCTGATCGAGTCGGTCCGCACCGCACTGGCGTCGACGTCCGACAACAAGCAGCGCGTACGGGCGACGATGGACGCGTACTTCGCGTACGTGGAGGACGACGGCGGTGCCTTCCGCCTGGTCTTCGAGTCCGATCTGACGAACGAGCCGGCCGTGCGCGAGCGCGTCGACAAGGTGACGAACGAGTGCGCGGAGGCGATCTCCGAGGTCATCGCCGAGGACACCGGCCTCTCGCCCTCGGAGTCGATGCTGCTGGCCTCCGGTCTGGGCGGCCTCTCCCAGGTGGTGGCGCGGTCCTGGCTGCACAGCGACCGCAGTGTCCCGCGCGATCAGGCGGTCCAGCTGCTGGCCTCGCTGGCATGGCGCGGCATCGCCGGTTTCCCGCTGCACGGCACCGAGCACCACTGACCGTCCGTTTGTTCCCGGCGGCTGTTCGCTCCTGGCGTTCCCGCCCGGAACATGTACGTCCCCTCACCGGGCTAATGTGTGCTGGGTACGGCGCGGATGCCCGCGCACTTCACTGACCGTCGGAGGGACATAGCCGTGGAGGTCAAGATCGGCGTGCAGCACGCGCCCCGCGAGATCGTTCTGGAGAGCGGTCAGAGCGCCGAGGAGGTCGAGCAGGCCGTGGCCGATGCGCTGGCCGGCAAGTCGGCGCTGCTGAGCCTCGTGGACGACCACGGCCGCAAGGTCCTGGTCCCGGCCGACCGTCTCGCGTACGTCGAGCTGGGCGAGCCGACGGCGCGCAAGGTGGGCTTCAGCGCGCTGTAGGACATGCAGGTGGGTGGGGCCCGGCGGTTCGAGACCGCCGGGCCCCACCCGTTGTCCGTGTCCAGTCTCCCCGCGCATGCCCGTGCCCATGGCCTGTATTCACAGGTTGCCCACACGTCACCCTTACAAGGGGATTGCCTTCCGCAGGTCACGGGTATGACGGGCTGTGAACGTCACGCGCAGACAGGCAGTGGGAGGGCACCCGACATGTTCTTGGAAGCACTCGGCTCCGCGATCCTCGGCCTCGCCCTGGCGTGGGCGGCGGCCCACCGACTGCCCGACCGCCTTCCCGCCCGTCCCCTGGTCCTGTCGACCGGCGTGGCCGGAGCCCTTTTCGGCGCCTTCGTCACGCACAGCGCGCTGAGCTCCGGCCACTTCCTGGCGATCCTGCTGGGCGCGGTGGCCGTCTCCGGCGCCTCCGTCTCCCTGCTGCTCCGCCCGAAGGGCACCCTGCGGCGATCATCGGCGACGGCGTAACCACCTGCACGGAAGCCGACGAAGCTAGGCGGCGAGTCCCAGCGCCGCCATCCGCTTGGTGTGTGCCTCGGTGATCCGGGAGAACATCCGGCCGACCTCCGCGAGGTCGAACCCGTCCGCGACGCCGCCGACGAGCATCGTGGACAGCGCGTCCCGGTCGGCCACAACCCGCTGCGACTGCGACAGCGCCTCGCCCATCAGCCGCCGCGCCCACAGCGCGAGCCGCCCGCCCACCCGCGGTTCCGCGTCGATCGCCGCGCGCACCTTCTCCACGGCGAAACTCGCGTGCCCGGTGTCGTCGAGAACCGCGAGCACCAGCTGACGGGTGTCCGCGTCGAGGCGGGCCGCGACCTCGCGGTAGAAGTCACTGGCGATCGAGTCACCGACGTACGCCTTGACGAGTCCCTCCAGCCAGTCGGAGGGCGCCGTCTGCTTGTGGAAGCCGTCGAGCGCGGCGACGAACGGCTCCATCGCCTGCGTCGCGTCGGCGCCGATCTCCGTGAGCCGGTCCCTGATCTGCTCGAAGTGGTGGAACTCCGCCGACGCCATCTTGGCCAGTTCCGACTTGTCGACGAGCGTCGGCGCCAGCTTGGCGTCCTCGGCGAGCCGCTCGAACGCGGCCAGTTCGCCGTACGCGAGCGCGCCGAGCAGGTCCACGACCGCGGCACGGTACTGCGGGTCGGTGGCAGCCTGCGCCCAGTCCTGGGCGGCGACTCCGGTAGGTGCGGGAGCGGCTTCGGCCGCCGTCTCTGCGGGGGTTCGAGGGGTACCGGAGGAGTTGTCAGGCGTCGTCATGAAGCGCACAATAGCCCGCTGGCCGCAAGGCGGAAGTCCCTGCTCATTCAGTGTGACGACCACTACGTGACCGAATCGGCCATCGCGTGTGCGCGATTCCGGGGTATGGTGGTAGTGCGCCCGCTGAGTTGAAAGACGTAGCTCGACGGGCCATACGAATGAGGATGCCCGGTCGGTGGCCCGATCGGCTCCGACCCGACAGCTCTCCTCATCCGTACGGCACGATGCGTACGGAATTCGGAGGGACCCTCAGCGGTACGAGCGCTCGAGCGTCGGCAGTGGTCCCGTGGCACTCGGCCCGCCCGTGAGGCGGCCGATGTTTCCGGCACGGTCCCGACACGACCCCCCGCGCTCGCCTCGCACCGCGTACACAGAAGAGGCATTGCCCTGACTACGACTTTCCGGGATCTCGGAATCCTTCCCGAGACCGCCGAGGCACTCGAAGCCGTCGGCATCATCACCCCCTTTCCCATCCAGGAGATGACGCTCCCCGTCGCCCTCAGCGGCTCGGACGTCATCGGCCAGGCCAAGACCGGTACCGGCAAGACGCTCGGCTTCGGCCTCCCGCTCCTGGAGCGCGTGACCGTCCCCGCCGACGTCGAGGCCGGCCGCGCCCAGCCCGAGCAGCTCACCGAGGCCCCGCAGGCCCTCGTCGTCGTCCCGACGCGCGAGCTGTGCCAGCAGGTGACGAACGACCTGCTGACGGCCGGCAAGGTCCGTAACGTGCGTGTCCTCGCCATCTACGGCGGCCGGGCGTACGAGCCTCAGGTGGAGGCCCTCAAGAAGGGCGTCGACGTCGTCGTCGGCACCCCGGGCCGCCTGCTCGACCTCGCGGGCCAGAAGAAGCTGAACCTGAAGCACGTCCGCGCGCTCGTCCTCGACGAGGCCGACGAGATGCTCGACCTGGGCTTCCTGCCCGACGTCGAGAAGATCATGAACATGCTGCCGGCCCGCCGTCAGACGATGCTGTTCTCGGCGACCATGCCGGGCGCGGTCATCGGTCTCGCGCGCCGCTACATGTCGCAGCCCACGCACATCCGCGCCGCCGCGCCGGACGACGAGGGCAAGACGGTCGCGAACACCGCGCAGTACGTCTACCGCGCGCACAACATGGACAAGCCCGAACTGGTCGCGCGGATACTGCAGGCCGACGGCCGGGGACTGGCCATGGTCTTCTGCCGTACGAAGCGTACGGCGGCCGACCTCGCCGACCAGCTCGCGCAGCGCGGCTTCGCCTCCGGCGCCGTCCACGGCGACCTCGGCCAGGGCGCCCGCGAGCAGGCGCTGCGCGCCTTCCGCAACGGCAAGGTCGACGTCCTCGTCTGCACGGACGTGGCCGCGCGCGGCATCGACGTCGAGGGCGTCACGCACGTCATCAACTACCAGTCTCCCGAAGAGGAGAAGACGTACCTGCACCGCATCGGCCGTACGGGCCGCGCGGGCGCCAAGGGCATCGCGATCACGCTGGTCGACTGGGACGACATCCCGCGCTGGCAGCTGATCAACAAGGCGCTGGAGCTGAAGTTCAACGACCCGCCGGAGACGTACTCCACGTCACCGCATTTGTTCGAGGAACTGAGCATCCCGGTCGGCACGAAGGGTGTGCTGCCGCGCTCGGAGCGCACGCGCGCCGGCCTGGGCGCCGAGGAGGTCGAAGACCTCGGTGAGACGGGCGGACGCGGTGGCCCGCGCGGCCGTGGCGGCCGTTCCGGCCACTCCTCCGGCCCGGCGGCTGCTGCCGCGCCGTCGGCGGAGCACGAGCGCCCGTCGCGTACGCCGCGCAGTCGCCGCCGTACCCGTGGCGGTTCGGCCGCGGACGCGCCGACGACTCCGGTCGTGTCGGGCACCCCGGTCACCGAGGCACTCGCCTCGTCCGAGCAACCCGGCGAGCGCCGTACGCCGCGCCGCCGCCGCCGTACGCGCGGTGCCGCCGCGGAGCCGGTGGCGGCCTCCACGGCGACATCCGTCGAGCCGTCGGCCGAGGCCGCGGTCGCGACGGCGGAGGGCACGGCCCCGGCCCCCGAGGCCACGGAGCAGCCGCGCCGCCGCCGCACCCGCAGGACGACGGAGTCCACGTCGGCCGAGGTCGTCGCCGAGGCCCCCGAGGCGGAGACGCCGGAGGAGCCGCGCCGCCGCCGTACCCGCAGGACGGCGGAGCCCACCCTGACCACGCCGGCCCGGGTCGTCCCGGCCGACGCCCCGGTGGCCCCCGAGGCGGAGACGCCGGAGGAGCAGCCGCGCCGCCGCCGTGCCCGTAGGACGGCGGAGCCGGTCATCGACACCGTCGAGGCCCCGGCCGTCACGGAGACCAAGCCGCGCCGCGCTCCCCGCAGGAGTGCCGCAGCGGCCGCTGAAGCCGTCGCGGACACCGCCGAGGGTGTCGAGACCGATCCCCGCAGGAGTGCCGCCCGCACGGCGACCGCCCCGGCCGCGGAAGCCGCCGCCGACACCGCCGAGGCGACCGAGGCCAAGCCCCGCCGCCGTACGGCACGCAAGGCCGCCGAGCCCGTCGTGGCCGTGATCGAGGCCGCCCCGGAGGCCGCGGAGCCCGAGGCCGCGAAGCCCCGCCGGACCCGCAAGGCCGCGGTGGCCGCCGTGGAAACGGCCGAGGCGACCGAGGCGAAGCCGCGTCGTGCGACGCGCAAGGCCACGGCAGCGGCCGCTCCGGCCGCCGAGGCAACCGTCGACACCGCCGAGGCGGTCGAGGCGCAGCCGCGCCGCCGCGCCCGCAAGGCCGCCCAACCGGCGGTCGTGGCGGAGACGGCCGACATCCCGTCCCAGCCGACCTCGACCGAGGCCCCGGCGCCGAAGCGCCGTGCCACGCGCAAGGCGACGGCACCGGCCGCGGAGGCTGCCGTGGACACCGCGGAGGGCGTCGAGACAAAGCCGCGCCGCCGGACGACCCGTAAGGCCGCCGAGGCCCCCCCGGTCGTCGCGGAGCCGGAAGCCACGGAGCCCAAGCCGCGCCGTACGGCACGCAAGGCGACGGCGACGGCTGCCGAGGCCGCTGTCGACACCGCCGAGGCCAAGCCGCGCCGGACGACCGCCCCCAAGGCGACCGCCCCGGCCGCGGAAGCCGCCGCCGACACCGCCGAGGCAACCGAGGCCAAGCCCCGCCGCCGTACGGCACGCAAGGCGGTCGAGGTTGTCGCGGACATCCCCGCCCAGGCGGCCGACGAGGCGGAGTCCAAGCCGCGCCGCCGGATCCGCAAGACCGCAGAACCGGCGGTCGTGGCGGAGACGGCACCGGAGGCAGCCGAGGCGAAGCCCAGGCGCCGCACCACCCGCAAGGTCACGGTGACCGCGCCGACCACGGACGCCGTGGAGACCTGATCGCCCGGGAGGGACCCCGCCCCTCCGCGCCACTGGCCACACCCCGACGGCCCGGCCCACCCCACCAGGTGGCCGGGCCGTCGGCGTTGCCCTGAAACAGAACCCCTCCCCCTCGCCGGCACCGGCGCCCCGCACCCGCACCCGCACCCGCACCCGCACCCGCACCCGCCGCTGGCCTCTCCCTCAGGTACGCCGGATAACCTCGGCACATGAGCAGGCCTCCGACCTTCGCCCCACCCCCCGGCGCCCGTGCGTACGCCCTGCGTACCGTGCGGGGTGAGTTCGCGGTCGTCGACGCGTCCGTGGACGCCGGCGTCGAGCCGAAGGGGACCGTTCTGCTGCTGCCCGGGTTCACCGGCAGCAAGGAGGACTTCATCACGATGCACGAGCCACTGGCCGCGCGCGGGTACCGTACCGTCGCCGTGGACGGGCGCGGGCAGTTCGAGTCGCCCGGCCCCCGGGACGACGAATCGGCTTACGCACAGGGCGAGTTGGCGCAGGACGTGCTCGCGCAGGCGGCGGCCGTCGGCACCCCCGTGCACCTCGTCGGGCACTCTCTGGGCGGGCAGATCGGCCGGGCCGCCGTCCTCCTCGACCACGCCCCCTTCCTCTCCCTGACCCTCATCTCCTCGGGTCCCGCCCAGATCTCCGAGCCGCAGCAGCAGCGCGCGAAACTGCTGCGGGACGCGCTCGCCGTGATGAGCATGGCCGACGTCTGGGCGGCCATCCAGGCCATGGACGACCCGCAGACCGGCGGCGGCGACCTCGACTCGGTGGACGCCGTGGACGCGGGGCTCGACGACCGCGAGGACCTTCGCCGCCGCTGGATGGGCAACAGTCCGGCCCAACTCGCCGCCACGGGGCGTCAGTTGTGCGACGAGCCGGACCGGGTGGCGGAACTCTCCGCCGTACCGCTGCCCTTCCATGTCCTGTCCGGCACGGAGGACGGCACCTGGGCCGTCCCTCTCCTCGACGACATGGCCGTACGACTGCACGCCCACCGGACCGTCATCGCGGGAGCCGAGCACTCCCCCAACACGGACCGGCCGCTGGAGACCGCCCGAGCCCTGGCCGACTTCTGGGACTCCCTCCAGAGGTAGCCGGTCACAAGCCATTGGTCGCAGGTAACGCGCAGGAATGGCCTAGTGTCCTGCGCCGGAGTTTCCTGGGCAGGTCCGACTGAGCCGCCGACGGTCAACGCGCCTGGTCGGCGGCGGGAATCCGACCGC
>NZ_JAVFVX010000570.1:0-273 GCF_033441795.1 Streptomyces sp. ADMS
AGCCGTCTTCGTCGCAGTACGAGTCCGAGACGGCATCCCATCGGTCTGACGCCTGGATGATGCCGTCAGCGGCGGAGGCCAGGGCCTGGACGCGCACCCGCCATGCCGTCTGTTCGCTGGTGTCCTGCGGCTGACTGTCGGGGGAGGTGGGGGAGTCGGGAGAGGTGGGCACGGTTGTTCCTCGTTCCTGTACGGGTGCTTCACCGTGAACGCGGCAGCGAGCGCACAGCGGACGGTGAGACGGGAGCGGGAGCGTCGCTCTGCTGGCCGGGG
>NZ_JAVFVX010000571.1:0-271 GCF_033441795.1 Streptomyces sp. ADMS
TCAGGAGCAGCGGGTGCTGACGCCTCCGGTCTCGTCGCCCTTGAGGTAGATACCGCTGACGTAGCCGACGCCGCCCGCGTTGAGCGGGAGGCGGACCCACCTGTCGTTGGTGACGCCCTCGGCGGTCACGCTCTGGCCGACCACCCAGCACTCCGCCGGGTAGGACTGGCCCGGGTACACCTTGCTGCGGGGATCACACGAAGTGGACGCGCAGGCACGGACGTTGGCCTCCGCCCACGCCGTCACCGTCGTGGAACCACCCCCACCACCG
>NZ_JAVFVX010000572.1:0-270 GCF_033441795.1 Streptomyces sp. ADMS
CGGGTTGGGGCATCTGTTCGCCCGGCCGGAGCCGCGGGAGGTGTTCGCCGATCTCGTCGAGGGGCTGCTGTCGGACCTGGGCCGGAAGAACGGCTGGACGATGGCAGGGAGGGCCGGGCATGCCACCCCGCACCGGATCCAGAAGTTCCTGGGTGAGGCGTCCTGGAGCGCGGACGGACTGTTGGCCGAGGTGCAGGCTTATGTGGCACGGGAGTTGGGGGATCCGGGCGCGACGCTGGTGCTGGACGACACGCAGGTGATCAAGAAGGG
>NZ_JAVFVX010000573.1:0-270 GCF_033441795.1 Streptomyces sp. ADMS
CGGGTTGGGGCATCTGTTCGCCCGGCCGGAGCCGCGGGAGGTGTTCGCCGATCTCATCGAGGGGCTGCTGTCGGACCTGGGCCGCAAGAACGGCTGGACGATGGCAGGGAGGGCCGGTCATGCCACCCCGCACCGGATCCAGAAGTTCCTGGGCGAGGCGTCCTGGAGCGCGGACGGACTGCTGGCCGGGGTGCAGGCGTATGTGGCACGGGAGCTGGGGGATCCGGGCGCGACGCTGGTGCTGGACGACACGCAGGTGATCAAGAAGGG
>NZ_JAVFVX010000574.1:0-269 GCF_033441795.1 Streptomyces sp. ADMS
CGATCGGTGTACGGCGGATGGCGCGCCGCCATGCTCTGATCAAGCAGCTGCTGGCCGTGGAGGCGCTCGGGTCGACCACGGTGGTGTGCACCGACAAGACCGGGACACTCACGCAGGCCGAGATGACCGTCACCCGGGTGTGGGCAGGCAGTGCGACGCACGCGGTGACCGGTGTGGGGTACGCCCCGGGCGGAGAGGTCGCCGACGCGGCGCAGGTGCGCGAGCTGCTCCGGGTGGCGGTCCTGTGCTGCAACGCCCGGCTTGTCCCG
>NZ_JAVFVX010000575.1:0-269 GCF_033441795.1 Streptomyces sp. ADMS
CGATCGGTGTACGGCGGATGGCGCGCCGCCATGCTCTGATCAAGCAGCTGCTGGCGGTGGAGGCGCTCGGGTCGACCACGGTGGTGTGCACCGACAAGACCGGGACGCTCACGCAGGCCGAGATGACCGTCACCCGGGTGTGGGCGGGGGATGCGACGCACTCAGTGACCGGTGTGGGGTACGCCCCTGGCGGGGAGGTCGCCGACACGGCGCCGGTGCGCGAGCTGCTCCGGGTGGCGGTCCTGTGCTGCAACGCCCGGCTTGTCCCG
>NZ_JAVFVX010000576.1:0-267 GCF_033441795.1 Streptomyces sp. ADMS
GTGGGAGACACGATGAGTGGTCTGGTGGTCGTGGGTGTGGACGGGTCGGCGTCGGCTCTTGCCGCGGTCGAGGCGGCGGCCCGGGAGGCAGAGCTGCGCGGGGCGGGCCTGCGGATGGTGCATGCGCTCTCGTGGCCTGCCATGCATGTGTCTCCTGGCCCGTCGCCGCTCGGCGGGCCCGAGGGTGAGATCCGGAACATCGTGGAACGACTACGTCTGCTGGCCGAGGGGGTTGAGCGGGCGCGTGCCGTGGCGCCGGAGGTCGTT
>NZ_JAVFVX010000577.1:0-265 GCF_033441795.1 Streptomyces sp. ADMS
TCGGGGCGGGTTCGAGGTGCCGGGTTGTCGTCCGGAGTCAGGTGTCGGGCTGCGGCAGGTCTGTGGCCGTGCTGCCGGGCGGTTGGTCGGTGGCGGATCTTGCCGGGCGCTCTGGGTAGGCGGTCGGTCGAGCCTTGGTGGCGGGTGGGTCGGTGTGGTGGTCGCCGGGCGGTCGGCTGTGGTGGCGCGTACGGTTGCCGGCGGTCTCGTGGCGGGTGCTGCGGCGTCGGCGAGGCTCGGGGCGGGTTCGAGGTGCCGGGTTGTC
>NZ_JAVFVX010000578.1:0-264 GCF_033441795.1 Streptomyces sp. ADMS
CCCGCGCCAAGTACGTCACCAGCGGATCGGCGCACGACCTGCAGAACTTCCCCGGAGAGAACCGCGACCAGCGGAGCTATCGAAGCTGGCTGACCGCGCTGCTCACCGAGGCGTATCGGGCCGCGACCGAGCACTCCGTCGCCATGGTGTTCTCCGACTGGCGACAGGAGCCGACCACCAGCGACGCCCTGCAGATGGCGGGGTGGACATGGAGCGGCACGATCCCCTGGATCAAGCCCGCCAGCCGGCCCCGCAAGGGCGGGT
>NZ_JAVFVX010000579.1:0-264 GCF_033441795.1 Streptomyces sp. ADMS
CCCGCGCCAAGTACGTCACCAGCGGATCGGCGCACGACCTGCAGAACTTCCCCGGCGAAAACCGCGACCAGCGCTCGTACCGGAGTTGGCTGACCGCGCTGCTCACCGAGGCGTACCGGGCCGCGACCGAGCACTCCGTCGCCATGGTCTTCTCCGACTGGCGCCAGGAGCCGACCACCAGCGACGCCCTGCAGATGGCGGGCTGGACCTGGAGCGGCACGATCCCCTGGATCAAGCCCGCCAGCCGGCCCCGCAAGGGCGGGT